>QHWK01000473.1 GCA_003223775.1 Acidobacteriota bacterium | reverse complement strand
CCGGCGATCGCGGCGGGATTGTCCACGTCGCCGTCCGAGTTGCCGGACGTCCCGAGCAACCGAACGCTGTGCGATGTGTCGTCGAGACGCGGGTTGTTGAGGCCGAGCGCCGGAAGGTTGAAGCCTGAATCAATCACCACATGGTCGCCGTCATGGCCGGCGTCGGTGATCACGTAATCCAGGTTGTTGGTCCCGGTGACGTTGACGGGGACGCCGTTGATGACGACTGACGTCACCGTCGTGCCGTTGCAGCCGGTACCGATACCGTTACCATCGACCGTCCCAACGGTCGCTCGGGCTCGGCGGTCAGCGATCTCGTTTCCGGGTCCGGTTTCATGACTGTTACCGTCGCACAAATTCTCAGCAATGTCCGCCCGCGTTGTCCGCCGGTCGACCTCGTGTATCGCGATGCCGTGGCCGCCGCCGTTGACGACGAACGTGACCAGGTCGCCCTTGTGGATCGTGACGTCGTTCGGCATCAGGTAGTGCGTAACGGCCCCGGCGACCGGCGCCGGATCCGGCGTCTGAGGTTGCCTCTGAGCGAATTGAACGGTCACGGTCGATGCTGCCGCCGCCTTGTCCTTGTCACCGTCTTTCGCGCTTCCGACCAGCGGGACAGCTGCTGCTAGAGCGAACGCCGCCGCAATCGCCAAAATCCCTCGGTGCATGTCTGGGCTCCTTCTGTTGCGCTGTACAGGGCTCCAGCGCGCTACGGCTGAGTACGCTAGGTCAGCCGCAAATGCTACGCAAGGGCTCGTGCCGGGTTTATTTCCCCGGAACGCGGCCCGTTCGGCCGGATGGATCCGCGGCGCGATGGCGCCTGCGTCCGGCGCGGAACGGAGGGCTTCTGCCCGTACCGGCCACACATCATGAAGATCGACGACGCGATCGTAGTCGGACCGCCTGTAGTGCCCGGCGAGCGACGCCGAGCACTACACCGTTCGGACTACGGCGGGTTTCAGACGCCGGCGGGCGCTGCGGGCGGAACATAGCCGGCTGCGGCCGCCTTCTGCATCGCGCTGACCCCTTCCTGGACCGTCATCAGCGGCGTCGTCTTGATGGCCTTGATCGATCCGCCGGCCGTCGCCGCCAGCGAGAACGCCGCCGCTTCGACGTTCGACGGCAGGTTCATCACGCCGACGATGTCGTATTCGCCGAAAGCCATGTACGCGCTTTCGATGTCTCCGCCAAGCTTCTGCAGCACCGGACGCACAATCTCGATGCGGTCGTGCGGGTTTTTCAGCAGCGTGGCCCAGGCCTCCGCCGTGTACGCGACTTGAAACAGAAAGTGCGCCATATGACCTCCGTCAGAGCGGCCCGCGCTGATGCGGACGCCCGATTGCCGAATCCGAAGGCGCGAGTCTACTCGCTTTTCGATCGCGCGGCGGCGCGTGGATGGGATTTTCTGTAGACCTCGAGGAGATGCGCCGCGTTCACGTGCGTGTAGCGCTGCGTCGTGCTGAGGCTCGCGTGCCCGAGCAGTTCCTGGATGACGCGGAGATCGGCGCCGCGCTGCAGCAGATGCGTCGCGAACGAATGCCGCAGCGCGTGCGCGCTGATTCCGCTGCGCGTCCCGCTCGCCGCCACGTAGCGCCGTACGATGCGATCGATGCTGCGCACGGTGAGGCGCGTGCCCCGATAGTTGACGAAGAGCGGATCGTCGTCGCGCCGCGGCCGTCCGCACCGCCGTTGGCGGCGCGGCTTCGCGACCAGCTCCGTACGATCATTGAGGTACTCGCGCAGCGCGCGCGCGGTGCTCGCATTGAACGGCACGAGCCGTTCCTTCGATCCCTTTCCGAGCACGCGCGCCCGCTTCGACGCGAGATCCACGTCGTCGGCGTCGAGGCCCGCGAGCTCGCTCAGCCGCAGGCCCGACGCGTAGAACAGCTCGAGGATCGTGCGATCCCGCCGCGACAGCGGCGTGTCGCCGGAGGGCGCATCGACGAGCGCCGCCATCTCGGCTTCGGACAGATGCGCCGGCATCCGGATGTCACGCTTCGGCGTCGCCACGAGCGATCCGGGATCGTCGTCGATGATCGCGTCGCGGCGCAGGTAGCGCAGGAACGCGCGAATCGCGGCGAGCTTGCGGGCGGCGGTGGCGCGCGAGTGCCCGGCCTTATGCAGTTGCGCGAGGAAGCCTCGCAGCGCCTCGCGATCGAGCTGCGACGGATGAAGATCGCGCTTCGCGAGGTCGGCCTGCGCGGCGGCGTACCCGATGAACTGCGTGAGATCGCTTTCGTAGGCGCGCACGGTGTGCGGCGACGCGTTGCGGTTCAGCCGCAGGTAGGCGAGGAACGCTTTCAGGTGGTCGATCATCCGGCGTGCAGGGCCCGGCCTTCGGGGCGTGCGGCGATCCACGCGTCGAGATCCGCGAGCGCGCGCGCCGACAGCGCTTCGTTGCGCAGCTTCTTCCCTTTCGGCGCTGCGGCCAGCGGCTGGATGATCCCGAACGTGATGTTCGACGGCTCGTAGTGCGCCGGGTTCGCGTGCGACACGTAGTACGCGAGCGCGCCGATCGCGGTCGTGCGCGGCGCGGCGACGACCGGGTCGCCCTTGGCGAGCGCCGCGGCGTTGAGGCCAGCGAGCAGCCCCGACGCGGCCGATTCGACGTAGCCCTCAACGCCCGACATCTGTCCGGCGAAGAACAGCGTGGGCCGCGAACGCACCTGCCACGTCTCGCGCAGCACGGTCGGTCCGTTGACGTAGGTGTTGCGGTGCACCATCCCGAAGCGGACGAACTCGGCGCGTTCGAGGCCGGGAATCATCTGCAGCACGCGCGCCTGCTCGCCCCATTTGAGCTGCGTCTGAAAGCCGACGAGGCTGAAGTGATCGCCCGCCAGGTTGTCCTGGCGCAGCTGCACGCAGGCGTACGGCTCGCGGCCCGTGCGCGGATCGACGAGGCCGACCGGCTTCATCGGCCCGAACCGGAGCGTGTCGCGGCCGCGGTGCGCCATCACCTCGATCGGGAGGCACCCCTCGAAGAATTTTTCCTTGTCGAAATCGTGGACCGTCGCGGACTCGGCGGCGACGAGCGCGTCGTAGAAGCGCTCGTACTCCTCGCGCGTCAGCGGGCAGTTCAGATAATCGCCCTGCCCGTCGTCGACCGCGCAGGTACGCGGGTCGGGCGCCGTCGCGGATACCCCTCGGAGGCTCCGGTTCCAGCGCGACGCGCGGAAGACCTTCGATCGATCAATCGTCTCGGCGAGCACGATCGGGCTGATCGCGTCGTAGAAATAGAGGTGCTCGCCGCCGACGAGCCGCGCGAGGTCGGCTGAAAGTCGATCCGATGTCAGCGGACCGGTGGCGACGATCACCGGTTCCCGCTCGCTCGATTCGGGAATCGCCGCGACCTCTTCGCGCACGATCGTGATCGCGGAGTGCGCGGCGAGCGTGCTGGTGACGATGTCAGCGAAGCGCTCGCGATCGACGGCCAGCGCCGCGCCCGCCGGGACGCGGCTCGCCTCGGCCGCGCGCATAACGAGCGAGCCGAGCCGGCGCATTTCCTCTTTCAGCAGGCCGACCGCGTTATCGAGCTTGTCGCCGCGAAACGAGTTGCTGCACACGAGCTCCGCGAGGCGGTCGGTCTTGTGCACGGCCGTTGGCCGGGCGGGCCGCATCTCGTAGAGCGTGACGCGCACGCCCTGCGACGCCGCCTGCCACGCGGCCTCCGATCCGGCGAGCCCGCCGCCGACGATGCGGATGTGCATCAGTGGACGATCTTGTGCCCTCGGGGCTTCGGCTTCGCCGCTTTCGCGCGCGGCAGCGCAGGCCGCGCCGTCGCCGCGCGCGCCGGCCGCGCCCCGCGTCCTTTTGCGGACGGAGGCGCCGACGCGGTCTCCGCGGCTTCGCCGTGCGCCGCCGCAATCGACGCGCCCGACGGGCGCCGGCGGCGCGCCCCGCCGGCCCCTTTGGCGCGCTTCTCGCGCGGCGGCGCGCCTCGCCGCGCGTCGAGCAGCGCGCGCGCCTCTTCGAGCGTGATCGAGTTGGGATCGGTGCCGCGCGGGATCGACGCGTTCGTCTCGCCGTCGCTCACGTACGGACCGTAGCGGCCCTCGAGGACCTGCACGGGCGCGCCGCCGCCGGGCGACTCGATCTGGCGGATGACGCGCTTGGTCATCTGGCGCCGGCCGCCGCGCTTCGGCTCGGCGAACAGCGCGAGCGCGCGCGCCAGATCGATCGTGAACAGATCGTCGTCGGCGCCGAGCGAGCGGTAGTCGTCGCCGTGCTTGACGTAGGGTCCGAACCGTCCGAGGCCGGCGACGACGGGCTGCCCGGTCTCGGGATGCGCGCCGAGATCGCGCGGCAGCCGGAGAAGCTTCACCGCTTCCTCGAGCGTCACCGTCGACTCGGTCTGGCCGCCCGTCAGCGACGATCGCTTCGGCTTCTCTTTCGATCCCTTCTCCGGCGTCTCGCCGAGCTGCACGTACGCGCCGAACCGCCCGTGGATCGCGTAGACGTTCGACCCGGTCTTCTGATCGACGCCGAGCAGCCGCGGCCCCTCGGCCTTCGCCCGAATCAGCGTCATCGCCTTGTCGACGCTGAGATCGGCGGGCGCGACGTTGGGCGGCAGCGACGCCGTTCTGCCGGGGCCGCCTTCGCCGAGCTGCAGGAACGGACCGTACCGCCCGATGCGGACGCGAA
>QHWK01000472.1 GCA_003223775.1 Acidobacteriota bacterium | reverse complement strand
TCCATCCCGTCGCCGTCGTCCTCGACGCGGACCTGCTTCTTCCCTCCGAGCTCGATGTGGATCGCGACGCGCCGCGCGCCGGCGTCGATCGCGTTCTCGACCAGTTCCTTGACGACCGATGCGGGCCGCTCGACGACCTCGCCGGCGGCGATCTGGTTCGCAAGGTCCGGCGGGAGGCGGTTGATCTTTCTCATCAGATCGAGAGACGGCTTTTCACGAAGAAACGAAGATCCACGAAAACACGAGGCTTGTCAGGTACCCAAGAATACTTCGTGTCTTCGTGGAATCTTCGTCTCTTCGTGATGATCCGTCACGCCCTAGATCCACCGTCGGCTGCGGAAGTAGACGAGCATCGCGATCGTCATCGCCGCCATGACGCCGACGATCCACCAGAACTGCGCCGCGTCGTCGCCGGGAAAACGCGGCAGCGGCACGTTCATGCCCCAGACGCCCGCGACGAGCGTCGGCGGCATGAAAAGCACCGTGACGAGCGTCAGCACTTTCATCACCTCGTTGAGGCGGAAGCTGACGTTCGACAGGTGCGCGTCGAGCATCCCCGTGATCCGATCCTGGAACATCAGCGCGTCGTCGGCGACGCGGACGAGGTGATCGTAGACGTCGCGGAAACGGAAGGACAGCTCGGTGCTCACGTCGACGAAGTCGCGGCGCGCCAGGCGCCCGACGACGTCGCGCTGCGGCGTGACGATGCGGCGCAGGCTGGCCACCTGCCGCTTCTCGTCGAGGATGCGCCGGACGAGCCGCGGATCGGCGGTGCGGAACATCTCGTCCTCGAGCGCGTCGAGCCGATCCTCCAGCTTGTCGATCTCCGGCCGGTAGTGGTCGACCATCGTGTCGACGATCCGATGCAGCAGCGCCACGGGACCCTCGGCGAGGATCTTCGGATTGCGCGTCGCGTGGTCGCGCAGGTCGACGATCGATCGCGAGTCGCCGTCGTGCACGGTGACGAGGTAGTTCCGACCGACGAAGAAGTCGACGTCGTGCGTCGCGAAGCAGTGCGCCGCGACGTTCGACTCGATGCCGTGCAGAATCACGTACAAGTAGCCGTCGTAGGCGTCCACCTTCGGGTACTGCAGCTTCGACATCGCGTCCTCGACCGACAGCGGATGGAAGCCGAACGTGTCGCTCAGGACGAGCGACTCGGGGATCGACGGCGCCGACAGATCGACCCAGAGCGTCGCGCCCGACGCCGGGTTCAGCCACGCGCGGTCGATGCTGGCCGCCTGCTCGGTCTGGCCGTCGCGGTGGACGAAGATGGTGACCATGTCATGGCTGATGGCTGATGGCTGATGGCTGATGGCTGATGGCTAATGGCTAATGGCTGATGGCTAATGGCAATGGTTCATGGCCAACGGCGTGCCATCAGCCATAGCCATCAGCCATAGCCATCAGCCATTAGCCATCAGCCATGACGCGTTCTTATTCTCAGTCGCCGACTTTGACCGCCAACGCAGCCTGCGCCGCCGCGAGGCGCGCGACGGGCACACGGTACGGCGACGCGCTGACGTAATCGAGGCCCACCTCGTGGAAGAAGTGGACCGAGGCCGCGTCGCCGCCGTGCTCGCCGCAGATGCCGATCTTCAGGTTCTTCCGCGTCTTCCTTCCGCGCTCGACGCCCACCCGCACGACGTCGCCGACCCCCTGCACGTCGATCGAGGCGAACGGATCCTTCTCGAGAATCTTCTTGTCCTGGTAGATCTTCAGGAACTTCCCGATGTCGTCGCGCGAGAAGCCGAAGGTGAGCTGCGTGAGATCGTTGGTGCCGAACGAGAAGAACTCGGCGTCTTCCGCGATCTGATCGGCGACGATCGATCCCCGCGGCACCTCGATCATCGTGCCGACGAGGTACTTGATCTTCACGCCCATCTCTTTCATCACGTCGGCGGCCACGCGATCGACGATCGCCTTCTGATCCTTCAGCTCCCTCGGCAGCCCGACCAGCGGGATCATGATCTCCGGAACGATCCTCACCCCTTCCTTGTTCAGGCGGCAGGCGGCCTCGATGATCGCGCGCGTCTGCATCTCGGTGATTTCGGGGTACGTGATCCCGAGGCGGACGCCGCGATGGCCGAGCATCGGGTTGAACTCGTGGAGCTGTTCGACCCGCGCCAGCAGGCGTTTCTTCTCGTCGAGCTCCTTGCCGGTCTTCTTCAACGCCTCGAGCCGCGCGACGTCGACCATCAGCTCCTCGCGCTTCGGCAGGAACTCGTGCAGGGGCGGATCGATGGTGCGAATCGTCACCGGATTGCCGTGCATCGCCTTGAAGACGCCGTAGAAGTCGTCGCGCTGCAGCGGCAGCAGCTCACTGAGCGCCTTCCGCCGGTCGGCTTCGGTGTCGGCGAGAATCATGCGCTGGACGATCGGGATGCGCCCCTCGCCGAAGAACATGTGCTCGGTGCGGCACAACCCGATGCCGCCCGCGCCGAAGCGGTAGGCGAGCTCCGCCTGATCGGGCTGATCGGCGTTCGCGTAGACGCCCAGCCGCCGGAACCCGTCGGCCCACGTCAGCAGCTTGTCGAACCGCCGATAGAGATCCGATTTCTTCGCGTCGAGGGATCGGTCGAGCACGCGGAGGATCTCGCTCGGCTTCGATTTCACCTGCGCGATCTTCACCTCGCCCGTGAGGCCGTCGAACGAGATGAAGTCGCCCTCGTTCACCGTCTTGCCGTCGACGCGGAACTTCTTGCCGCGCTCGTCGATCTCGAGGCCGCCCGCGCCGACCACCGACGGCTTCCCCATCTGCCGTCCGACGACGGCGGCGTGCGACGTCATGCCGCCCGTGGCCGTGAGAATTCCCTGCGAGACGAACATGCCGTGGATGTCGTCCGGCACCGTTTCGCGCCGGACGAGAATCACCTGCTTGCCCTGATTCACCCACTCGACCGCATGGTCGGCGGAGAAGACGACCTGCCCGCTCGCCGCGCCGGGCGACGCCGGCAGCCCCGTGGTCGCGACCGGGATCTTCTTCCACTCGTCGGGATCGAACCCGGGCGCGAGCAGCTGGTTGAGCGACTCCGGATCGACGAGGAGGACGGCTTCCTTCGGCGTGATGAGCTTCTCCGCGACGAGATCGGTCGCGATGACGACCGCCGCGAAGCCGGTGCGCTTGCCGCTGCGCGTCTGCAGCATGAAGAGCCGCTCGTCCTGGACCGTGAACTCGAAGTCCTGGACGTCCTTGTAGTGCTTCTCGAGCCGCGTGGTGATCTCGCGCAGCTGCTTGTAGGCTTTCGGCATCACCTGCTCGAGCTCGCGGATCGGCTGCGGCGTCCGGATGCCGGCGACGACGTCCTCGCCCTGCGCGTTGATCAGGAACTCGCCGTAGAACTCCTTCGCGCCGGTCGCGGGGTTGCGCGTGAAGCCGACGCCCGTGGCCGAACGGTCGCCCGTGTTGCCGAAGACCATCATCTGCACGTTGACGGCGGTGCCGATGTGATCGGGGATGTCGTAGATGCGCCGGTATTCGATCGCGCGCGCGTTCATCCACGAGCGGAAGACGGCGTCGCGCGCCATCTTCAGCTGCTCCTTCGGATCCTGCGGGAAGTCGCGCTTCGCGCGATCCTTCGCCACTTTCTTGTAGCGCTCGACGACCTCGCGCAGCGCGGCCTCGTCGAGACCGGTGTCGAGCTTCGCGCCGCGCGCCTTCTTGACGGCCTCGAACTCGTGCTCGAACGCCTCCTTCGGGATCTCGAGCACGACGTTGCCGAACATCTGGATGAACCGGCGGTAGCTGTCGAACGCGAAGCGGCCGTTCTTGGTCCGCCGCTTCAACCCTTCGACGGCATTGTCGTTGAGGCCCAGGTTCAGAATCGTGTCCATCATCCCGGGCATCGAGAACTTCGCGCCCGAGCGGACCGAGACGAGCAGCGGGTTCTCGGTCGATCCGAGCGTCGTGCCGGCCGCTTTCTCGAGTTTCTTCAGGTTCGCGGCAATCGCGGCGTCCACGTTCGGCGGAATCTTCTTGTTCTGCTCGTAGTAGATGTTGCAGACCTCGGTCGAGATCGTGAACCCGGGCGGCACGGGCAGCCCCGCGTTGGTCATCTCGGCGAGACCCGAGCCCTTGCCGCCGAGGAGATCTTTCATGTGGCGGTTGCCGTCGGCCTTGCCGTCGCCGAAGAAAAAGACGTACTGACGCTGCTTGCTACGCTTCGCGGCCGATTTCTTCGCCATCATTGCTCCGGTACGTCGAATGGGGACTCACGTGGTGTCTAGCTTGACCCGGACTTTCCAGCGGAATCGTCGATTGCCAGCTCGCCGATGTCGGCGAACCGGAGAATTGTTTCCTTGAGTCCGGACAGTAACGTCAACCGCGCCTCGCGGACGACAGGATCGTCGACCATGACCATGACGTCGGTGAAGAACCGGTCGACCGGCTGTCGAAATGCGACGATTTCGCGCACCGCGTCGAGGTACTGCTCGCGGCGCAGCGCTTCGCTGATTCTGGTCCATCGCTGATCGAATTCGGCATGCAGCGCGAGCTCTGAGGGCTCCTTCAGATGCGGCGCAACCTCGCGCGTCGATTTCGTGGGTACGAACTCCTTCGTGATGTTCTTGACGCGCTTGAACAGCACTGCGAGGGCGAGCAGGTCTGCCGAACCGCGCGCCGATCGCAGGGCTTCTATCCGGCG
>QHWK01000218.1 GCA_003223775.1 Acidobacteriota bacterium | reverse complement strand
CAGGTACTGATGCGGCGTTGCGCCGACGACGGCGGTGAAGAGCCGCAGGAAATGAAAGGCGCTCAACCCCGCGGCCGCGGCGGCATCGTGAAGATCGATCGGCTCGTGCACGTGATCGTCGAGCCACAGCGCCGCCTCGATCGCGCGCCGGCGATCGCGCGCGCGCGCGGTGAACGGCGCCCGCTTCGCGCCCGACGCGCGCTCGGCGAAGCGCGCGGCGAAGGTCAGCGCGAGCTCGTCCGCGGCCGCGTCGGTGCGCCCCTCGACCGCAGCCTGCGTCCGCTCGGCGGCGACGACGAGCTCGGCCAGCGGCGGCAGCGCGCCCGCGCGCCACAGCGTGGGCGACGCGCCGAGCGCGTCGACGAGCTCGGGCGCGAGCTGAATCGACAGGCACTCGTCGCCGCAGACGTGATCGTGCGTGCACGTGTACTCGTCGCCGGGGGCGCCGAGCAGAATGGAGCCGGCGACGAGCTCGAACGCGGCGCCGCGATACCGGTAGCCGAAGCTGCCCTTGCGGACGTACGAGAGGGAGTACGCGGCGTGCCGCTCGACGACGGGCCGCTCGCGCAGGCGCGCGGCGCACCGGTAGTCGACAATCGTCAGCCCGCCCCGCTCGAGAATCGCCGTCGCCGCCACGACGCGAAAGTGTATCGCAACATTCTCCAAGTTCGACCACGGCCGCCTCCGCTACGCTGCCGTCGAAGGAGCACGAACATGGCATCCATCAGGAAAGAGATTCTGCTCGACGCGCGGCCGGACGAGGTCTGGGACGTCGTGCGCGACGTCGGCGCGGTGCACACGCGCTTCGCGCCTGGCTTCGTCGTCGACACGCAGCTCGAGCCCGGCGCGCGCGTCGTGACGTTCGCCAACGGGTTCGTCGCGCGCGAACTGATCGTCGACGTCGACGACGGGGCGCGCCGGCTGGCGTACGCGGCGGTCGGCGGCCGCCTCGCGCATCACAATGCGTCGTTCACGGTCGTCGACGGCGGCGGAGGCGCGACGCGCCTGGTCTGGATCGCGGATCTGCTGCCGAACGAGATGGCGCCCGTCATCGACGGGATGATGGAGCAGGGCGCGGCGGCGATTCGGCGGGCGCTGACGCCGGAGGGCGTCTCGAAGCAGACGTAAGGCGGCCCTTCAGGGCCGCCAGGCTAGCAGGACACGCACTTGTGGTTGTTCTTCGAGCCGAGCTTCTCGAGGAGCGCGACCACCTCGGGGAACGGCTGGATCCGCTGCACCGGACCGTTCGCCATGTCGGCGGTGGTGCGTCCTTCGCGCGTCACCGCCTTCACGTCGGCGCCCTTCGAGACGAGATACTGAATCATCTCGACGTCGCCGCGCGCCGCCGCGTGATGGAGCGCCGTGTTGCCCTCGTGATCGAACGCGTTCACGTCCGCGCCGAGCTCCTCGACCAGATACTTCACGGCCGCAAGCATCCCAACGGGCGCGAAGCGATGCGAGTTGGCGGCGAAACCTGCGCCGTAGCCGGCGCCGGCCGCGGCCTGCAGCGGCGTGACGCCAGGGCCGCCGATCGGAACCGGTGGAAGGCCCGAGATGTCCGTCACCTCGCGATCGATGTCGCCGGCGCGCGGACGACCCGCCGATCGCTTCGTGCGGATGTTCGGATCGGCGCCGTAGGCGGCGAGCAGCTTCATCGCGTCGACGTCGCTCGCATACGCGGCGCGCCAGAAGGCGGTGGCCCCGATCTCGTCCACGCCGGAGAGATCGAAGCTGTAGCCGGAGTACCACACCTTCTTGTTCAGACGCGCGTTCGGGTCCGCGCCCTTGTCGAGGAACGCGTGCATCAGATCGAGATAGGTGGCTTTCTGGTTCACCTGCGCGCGCGGCTGCGGGTAGAGCGCCTTGGGCGCCCACTCGCAGTTGATCGCGCCGTAGAGCGGCGTCGCGCCGTTCTCGGCGGCGAGCGTCGGATCGGCGCCCCGCCCGAGCAGATACTGCGCGAGATCGAACTGGCCGTTGATCGTCGCGATGAGCAGCGGGCTCGTGCGATCGCCCGCGCTCACCTGGTTGACGTCGGCGCCGGCGTCGAGCAGCGCGCGCACCGATTCGAGATGTCCCTCGCGCGCGGCGAGGAGCAGCGGCGTGACGCCGCCCTGCGCGGCCACGAGCTCGTTGAGCTGATAGTTGCGGTCGACGCCGGCAACCTGCCCGCCGCGGCCGCGGCCTCCGGCCGGTCCGTTGCGGCCGCCCTGCGGCTCCTGCCCGGGCGGCGGCGGATTGCCCTGCGTGAACTCGCGGAGCGCCGCCGGATCGCGGCTCAGCGCCACGAGATCGGTGACCTTCGACGTCGCCTCGAGATCGGCGCCGTTGTCCGTCAGCATCTCGAGCACCGCGGCGCGATTGGACGCCGCGGCAAACATCACCGGCGTCAGGCCGCGCAGCGATTCCGCCGCGTTCACGTCGGCGCCGCCGGCGACGAGCGCCGCGACGGCAGCCGTGTTGCCGGACGCGGCGGCGAGCATCAGCGGCGTCGTACCGTTCGACGTCGCAGCGTCGACGTCGGCGCCGGCCTCGAGCAGCGGCTCGAGCACCTCCGCGCTGCCGTTCCTCGCCGCGAGCAGCAGCGGCGTGTATGCGCCGATGCGCGTCGTCGCCTTGACGTTCGCGCCGGCGTAGAGCAGCGTCTGCACGAGGTCGGCGTCGTTCTTCATGGCGGCCCAGTGGAGCGCCGTCATGCCGTCGCCCTGCGCCGCGTTGACGTCGGCCGCCTGCTTCAGCAGCGCCTTGACGCCGTCGCGGTTGCCCTCCATCGCCGCGTCGGCGACGGGCGCGCTCGCCGCCGCGTGCAGCAGCGCCGTGAGCGCCAGCGCGCCGAGCGCGGAGAATCGAAGCCTTCTCATGATCATCTGACTCTTCATCTGTAGGGCGAGCCTGTCAGGCTCGCCGCTTCGTCGCCGCAAATGATTGGCGACCCCGAAAGGGTCGCCCGACATCCCGGCTAGGCCCTAGCCCTTGTCCGTGGACACCGGCGCGGCGGCGTTCAGATCCAGCTCGCCGGTCGAATCGCCGAAGCTCGCCATCTCGAGGCCGAGCGCGTGCGCCACGGTCAACATCGCGTTGGCCATCGGCGTGCCGTCGGCCGCCTTCACGTGCATGTTCCCCTTCAACGCGCCACCGGCATGGCCGGCGACGAACAGCGGGACGCGCTTGTGGTTGTGCACGTTGGAGTCGCCCATCGGCGAGCCGTAGACGATCACCGCGTTGTCGAGGACGCTCGCGCCGTCGCCGTCCGGCGTGTTCTTCAGCTTCTCGAGGAAGTACGGCACAAGGCTCACGTGGTACTTGTTGATCTTCGCGAAGTCGAGAATCCGATCCTCTTTCTCCTGGTGGTGCGAGGCCGAATGGAACGCGCCCTTGAAGCCGCTCTCGGGGTAGACGCGGTTCGACGCGTCGCGTCCGAGCTTGAACGCGAACACGCGCGTGAGATCCGACGCGAAGGCGAGCGCCTGGAGATCGAACATCAGCTTCACGTGATCGGTGAACGAATCGGGCACGCCGATCGGCGCGCCGGGCAGCTCGCGCGGCTCGCCGCTCGTGTTGTAGGCCTCGACCTTCTGGATCCGCCGCTCGATCTCGCGGACGTCCTGGAGATACTCGTCGAGGCGCGCGCGGTCGGCGGCGCCGAGATCCTTCTTCAGGCGGTTCACCGACGCGCCGAGCCAGTCGAGGATGCTGCGATCCTCGGCGCGCCGCTCGCGGCGCTCGGCCGGCGTCGCGCCGACGCCGAACAGCTGATCGAACACGACGCGCGGATCGCGGATCATCGGCAGCGGCTGCGACGGCGACGCCCAGCTGATCGAATCGGTGTAGGCGCACGAGTAGCCGTACGAGCAGCCGCCCGACTGATCGACGTTCTCGATGCAGAGCTGCATCGACGGGATCGGCGTCTCCTGGCCGTGCTTGCTCGCAAAGATCTGATCGAGCGAGATCCCGGCGTGCAGATCGGAGCCTTGCGTCTGCTTCGGATGCGACTGCGTGAGGAAGACGGCGCTCGATCGGAAGTGGTCGCCGCCGATCTCCGGCGCCGTGAACGCCTCGGCGTTGCGGACGTCGATGTTGCTGACGATCGTCACGTCGCCGCGGAGCGGCTCCAGCGGGCTGAGGACGCTCGCGCTCAGATCGAACCCGTTGCCGGCCGCCGCCGGCGCCCAGAGATTCTTCTGGATGCCGATCGGCGTGCTGCCGGCGGAGCCGTGCACCATCTCGAGCGCGACGAAGCGCAGCTTCCGCGGCGCCGCGGCCCCGGCGAACACGCGACGCGCCGGCAGCATCGCGTCGAGAAACGGCAGCGCGACGGTCGCGCCGATCCCGCGCAGGACCGCGCGGCGGGACACATGCTTGTTCGAGATCACCATTCGCCTCTCCTCTACCGGGAGCTGGAGTTCGATTTCGCCGGCGCGCCGGCGTCGGTGGTCAGTTGACGCGGCTCGGCCGCCTTCGCCATCCGGAACGCCGCGCTGTTGGCCACGCCGAGCACGAACGACGACAGCTTGTTGTCGTTTTTCGCGGCGTCGCGGATGATCGCGCGAATCGCCGGCATGTCCGTGTACTCCACGCGCCGGCCGAGCGCGTAGGTCATGAGGTTCTCGGTCAAGCTGAGAAGGAAGACATCCGCGTGCTTCAGGAGCGCCTGCTGCAGCCCGCGCGGCCCGTTCATCTTCGTCCCGTCATAGAGATCGCCGACCGGGTCGATCGCGACTTCGTTGTCCTTGATGCGCCACGCGCCGGTCGCGTCGAAGTTCTCGAGCGCGAGCCCGAGCGGATCGATCACGCGGTGGCACGACGTGCACGCCGGGTTCTTCCGGTGCTCCTCCATCCGCTCGCGCGTCGTCAGCATCTTGCCGCCGGCGGTCGCCTTCGTCTCGTCGAGGAGCGGAACGTTCGGCGGCGGCGGCGGCGGCGGCGACCCGAGCAGCACTTCCATCACCCACTTGCCGCGCTGCACGGGCGACGTGCGATCGGCGACCGACGTCAGCGTGAGGATGCTCCCCTGCCCGAGGAGGCCGCGGCGGTACTCGGGAAGCGGCACGCGCCTGAACTCGCTGCCGGTCACGTTCGCGATGCCGTAGTGCTTCGCAAGCCGCTCGTTGACGAAGCTGTAGTCCGCCGTCAGCAGATCGAGCACCGGACGATCCTCGCGGACGATCGAGTCGACGAAGAGCTCGGTCTCGCGCTGCATCGCCTGCGCGAGCGTGTCGTCGTACTGCGGGTAGATCAGATAGTCCGGGTGGATCTTCTCGAGGTCCTGCAGCCGCAGCCACTGCGACGCGAAGCGCGTCGCGAGCGCCGATGATCGGCGGTCGGCCAGCATGCGCCGCACCTGCTTGTCGAAGCCGGCGGGCGTCCGCAGCGCGCCCGACGAGGCCGCCTTGATGAGATCGGCGTCCGGCACGCCGTCCCACAGGAAGAACGACAGCCTCGACGCGAGATCCTGGTCGCCGATGCGATAGACGCTCGACGCCTTCGCGATCTTCGCATCGCCGGGCGTCTGCTCCAGACGGAAGACGAAGCGCGGGCTGACGAGCACCGACTGCAGCGCCGTCCGCACGCCGCTCTCGAAGTCGCCCTTCTTACGGCCCTGCTCGTAGAACGCCATCGCATCCTGGACGTCGTCGGCCGTCGCGGCGCCGCGATACGCGCGCGCCGTCAGGGTCTTCACGACCGCGTACGCGCAGGTCTCCTCTTCCTTCGCCGTCGTCGGCCGGCACGTGAAGATGCGGCGGCGGCTGACGGTGTCGGACACGCCGGTCACGTTGGTCGGTCCGAGAATCGACATGTCGCGCATGTGCGGCAGCGCGGTGACGCCGAAGGTGATGCTCACGTCGGCGAGGGTGTTGTCGAGCGGCACGAGCAGATCGTCGACGGGGCCGTCGAAGCGCTGGATGAACGCGGCGGAGATCCGCTGCGGGCCCGCCGTGATGTGCAGCGGCGGCGTCTTGATGTCGAGGCTGTTCTTCGGATCGGTCTCGCTCATGCGGACGTTGAGATCGAGCAGCGCCGCGCGCTCGCCGTTCACCGAGACCTCGACCTGCTCCTTCACGCCGAGCGTCGCCATCGTCGTGCGGCCGTAGATCCCGCCGAGCGGCTCGTTGTGCATCGACACCTTGACGACGTAATCGCCGTCGGCCGGGAACGTGTGGACGACGGAGATGCCGCCGCGAGTGCCCATGGGCGCGCCCTCGACGTGCTGCATCTGCGACGCCGTGCGCCCGATCTTGTAGGTCACCGACGTCGCGCTCGCGTTGCGATCGCCGACGGCCAGGCGGCTGATCTGGCTCGCCGCACGCAGATAGCTCTCCATCAGCGTCGGCGAGAAGCTCTGCACGTCGGCGACGTTGTCGAAGCCCTTGCTGATCGTGTCGGGCGGCAGGTAGGCGGTGACGTCGACGTCGATGCCGAGCAGATCCCTGACCGCGCGCTGATACTCGGCGCGATTCAAACGCTGGAACGGACGCCAGCCCGGGTTCGGGTTCGCGGCCGCGGCCGCGTCCATCTTCGACTCGAGCGCCTCGACGAACTGCGCGATGGTCGCCGCGTCGGGGCGGCGGGCGCTCGGCGGCGGCATCATGCCGGTGCGCAGCTTGCGGATCATCTTCTCGGCGACGTCCGGCCGCCGAGCGATCGCCGCCGCGTCGAAGCCGGCAAGGGTAAGGCCGCCCGCCTTGCCGCGCTCGCTGTGGCACGTCGCGCAGTACTGGCCGACGAGTTGATTCTGTGATTCGACCGAGAACGCGGGCACCGCCGCGATCTTCGTCGGCGCAGAGGTTCGCGCCGGCGCGGGTCGGCTCGTCTGTTGCGCGGCGACACCACTACCGAGCAGCGCGGCCGCGGCGGCCGCAACCGCCAGATTCTTCATGTATTTCACCTGCCAAAAGTATAGGGGAGGCCGCGCGCAAAAAGATGCACTTTGTCGTCCGGAAATGTCACCGCTTGTCATGGTCCGGCCAGCCGGACGCGAGTCGGGCGCACGGGCACATAAGGAAATGGCAGGGTCGCTCGGCATGGAATTCGGAGGCTAGCAGTGAACGACGACGGCCGGACCGTACAACACACGCCCGGGCCGCGCCGCGGTCATCTTTCCGTCGTCGAACGCGACCTGTCCGTTCACGATCACCTGCGTGACCCCGACGGCATATTGGTGCGGCTGCTCGAACGTCGCCTTGTCGGCGACGGTGGCGGGATCGAAGATCGCGATGTCCGCTTTGAGCCCTTCGCGCAGGACGCCGCGATCGGCGAGGCCGATCCGCTGCGCGGGGAAGGCCGACATCTTGTGCACGGCGTCCTCGAGCGTGATCGTCTTCAGATCGCGCGCATAGCGGCCGAGGACGCGGACGAACGTGCCGTAGCTGCGCGGGTGCGGGTTCGCCTGCCCGAAGATCGGAATCTCCCCATCGGATCCAATCATCGTCGCCGGATGCCGGAGGATCCGCTGCAGGTCCTGCTCGTCGATCGCGTGGAAGATCCCGGAGCAGCCGCCCTTCTCGACGATCCAGAAGACCGTCTCGGCGGCGTTGTCGATCGTCGGCTCGAGGCCGCGCGCCTTCGTGACGTCTCCGAGGCGCTTGCCGTCGAGCGAATGATCCCAATCGCACCGCGCGAGCTGGACGTTGTTCGGATCGCCGCCGCCGCGCTCCTCGCGGATGAGCCGCGAGGTTTCCTTCTTCAGCTCGTTGCGCATCGCCGCATTCTGCAGGCGCTTGAGGACCGCGTCGCGCCCGCCCTCGAGCGCGTACGCCGGCATCAGCGCCGCCTGGATGCTCGTCGACGACGCCGTGTACGGATACTGATCGAGCGTCGCGTCGACGCCGCGCGCGCGCGCCTCGTCGATCAGCTTCAGCGTGTCGACCGACCTGCCCCAGTTCGCCTTGCCGATCACTTTGTGATGCGTGACCTGCGTCGGCAGCCCGCCTTTCTCGCCGATCTCGATCGTCTCCTTCACGCTGTCGAGGACACCGTTCGCCTCGTCGCGCATGTGCGAGATGTAGATGCCGCCCATCCGGCCGGCCACCTTCGCGAGCTCGACGACTTCGGCGGTCGGCGTGAAGGTGCCCGGCACGTAGAAGAGACCGGAGCTCAGGCCGAAGGCGCCGTCCTCCATGCCGGCGCGCACCATGCCGCGCATCCTCCCGATCTCCGCGTCGGTCGCCTTGCGGTTCACCGAGCCGATGACTTCGGTGCGAATCGTGCCCTGCCCGACGAACAGCCCGAAGTTCGGCGTGATGCGCGTCGCGGCAATCCGATCGAGAAACGGCGTGATCGGAAACGGCGACGAGCCGTCGGGGCCTTCGATGAGCGTCGTCACGCCCTGGCGCACGTAGTTGTCGGCCGTCGGCACCTCGAAGATGCCGCGCCGCGCGTGCGTGTGGAGATCGACGAAGCCCGGCGCGACGACGCGGCCGCCGGCGTCGACGACGCGGGCAGCCGGCGCGTCAATCCGCGGGGCGATGCGCGCGATCGTGTCGCCGCGCACCCCGACGTCGCCGCGGTACCACGGGCTGCCGGTTCCGTCGACGATGCGCCCGTTGCGGATCAGGAGATCGTAGGCCGCCGGCGCCTGCGCGCGCGGCACGATCGAGAGCAAGACCACCAGGAGGATTGGAGGCAAAAACCGCATGGCTGAATTCCTAATTCTTGATTTCGGCGCGACTCGCGAAGCAGATCGCGTTACCCGACGAGTCGCGCACGAGAAACCCGCCGTCGACCGACTCGATCGGAACCCCGGCGCCGCGCACGCGCACCATCAGGTCGGCGACTGCGGCGTCGGTGGGGAGCAGCACGTCGAAGTGGCGCAGGCCGATCGCGCCGGGCGGCGGCGGCGGCGCGCCCACACCCGCCCACGTGTTCAGCCCGATGTGATGGTGATAGCCGCCAGCCGACACGAACAGCGCGCTCGGGCCGTAGCGCTGCATCAGCTCGAAGCCGAGGACGTCGACGTAGAAGCGCTGCGCGTCGGCGAGGCGTGAGACGTGCAGATGCACGTGGCCGACGACCGTGCCGCGCGCCATGCCGCCGCCGCCGTCGCCGCCGGCGTCGGCGAGCAGATCGTCGAAGTCCAGCGGATCGGCGCCCATCTGCAGCTGGCCGTTCACGAACGGCCACTCGGCGCGCGCGCGATCGCGGTAGATCTCGATGCCGTTGCCGTCCTCGTCGGCGAGATACAGCGCTTCGCTGACGCCGTGATCGGCCGCGCCCTGCAGCACGGTCTCGGTTTCGACGAGGCGGCGGAGCGCGCGCGCGAGATCGGCGCGCGACGGCACGAGGATCGCGAAGTGGTAGAGGCCGGTGGTGCCGCGCACGCGCGGCGCGCGCTCGGACTGCGACAGCACCAGCAGCGGCCGATCGCCCGCGCCCATCCAGGCCGTCCGCTCGTCGCGGCGATGCAGCGTGAAGCCGAGATGCGCCTCGTAGAAGCGGATGGAGCGGCTCACGTCGGCGATCGTGAGGTGAACCGCTCCGATATGCGTGGAAGGATCGATCACTGCGCCGAGGTCTGCGTCGGCTTCTCCGCCAGCAGACGTTCGACCAGCGCCGTGATCTCGTGCGTCGCCTCCTCGTGGAACTTCCCGGTCGCTTTCCCCGCGAACCCGGCGTGCGCGCTGCGCACGCGTCCGTCGCGTCCCAGGAAGAACGTCGTCGGGAAGGAGTTGAGGTTGACGGCCTGCGGGACCTTGTCGTTCAGCTCTTTCGGCTCGCCCGGCAGCAGCACCGTGTACTCGACGCCGTAGCGCTTGATGAATGCGCGCACGCGCACGGGATCCTTCAGCTGCGCCTCTTCCTCGAACGACAGCTCGACGATCTCGAGGCCGCGGCTCCGGTACTTCTTGTAGAGATCGACGAGGAACGGCGTCTCGTCGTGACAGTTCGGGCACCAGCTGCCGCCGATCGCGACGATCACGACCTTGCCGGCAAAGCGCGGATCGGTGTTCGACACGATCTTCCCGTTCAGATCGGGAAAGCTGAAACGCAGCGGCTCGGTGGGATCCTTCACGCTCGTGAAGCGCGACGGATCGCTCGGCTCCGGCAGCCCTTTGGCCTTCGCCTGCTCGGCGCGGACGGCGGTGAGCGGGTTGTCCTTGTTCTGCACGACCGCGAGGGTGCCGTCAGCGGCCGGCGTCACCTCGAGGCGCAGCGGCCGCGCGCCGGAGAAGTGGCTGAGGACGAACTTGCCGTCCCGGTACGTCCCGGTCACCGCGCCCGTGTCGCCGTCGATCCGCAGAATCACCGCCGAGACTTCTGGCCCGGTCTGCCGCACGATCAGCTGCCACGCCGCCTCGCCTTTCGAGCTCTTGCCGACCTGCACGTTCCACAAACCGGCGATCGACGGAATCTTCGCCTCGCCGGCGTGCGACGGCGTGAACCGTTTCGCCGTGAACGGATACGGCGCGCCGCGCGTGCCGCGCGTGTACTGCCCCTGGAGCTGGCCGTTCTTCACGTCGGCTTCGAGCTTCGTGCCGTACTCGTCGAAGCTCAGCTCGAGCCGGCCGTTCGCGAGTTGCCCCGACGTCGAGGTGACCTTCTCGTCGCCGTTGAAGAACGAGCCTCTCACGCTCGATCCCGATCCGGCGATCTCGAACCGGAACGGCACTTCGATCGTGCCCTTGTCCTGTCCGGCGGACACGACGACCGACGCGTCCCAGAGGCCGGCGAGCGACTGCGCGCGCGCCGGCGAGGCGGAAACGATCGCCGCGAGCGCGGCGGCGGCGACGAGCGGCGTGACTCTCATGACACCCCCTGAAAAGCAAACAGGCCCGGAAAGCGTGGAGCTTCCCGGGCCCGCGGCCTTGACCGAACCTGGTTCGTGCTCGATTTATCTCGGCACGATCCGCATCGGCGCAGCGCCCGCCAGGCCGGAGAAAGCTCCGGCCGGACAACACGAGCAGCGGCGACAACCGATCACGTTCATGCCTGCACAAGTTATCGGCGATTCGAGGCGCATTGTCAACCACGAGCACCCGGTCTCCCTTATCGACCTGCAGTAGCATCGTGCGGTGCGGACGCCGAGCTTGCAGACGGCTACTCTCGCGGCGCTGGCGTGCGCCGCGGCGACGCTTGCCGCGCGCTCGCCCCAGACGACGGCATCGGCCACGCAGCCGCCGATCACCGACAACAAGCTGTTTCAGTCGGGGATCGAAATCACGAGCATCACCGCGACGGTGACCGACAAAGAGGGCCGCCTCATACACGACCTGCCGCGCGAGGCGTTCGAGATCTACGAGGACGGCGTGCGTCAGACGGTCACGCAGTTCACGCGCGACCGCGTCCCGATCGGCCTCGGCGTGCTTCTCGACATCAGCGACAGCATGTACGGCGCCCGCATTCAGGACGCGCGCACGGCCGTGGACCGGTTCCTGTTCGACCTGCTCGATCCGGCGGACGAATTCTTCCTCCTCGCGTTCAATCACACGCCGCATCCGCTCACCCGATGGACGCGGACGCAGGAGGACGTGCGCCGCGCGCTGGCCGCGCTGCGGCCGACCGGCGGCACCGCGATCTACGACGCGATTGCCGAATCGCTGTCGCTCGTCGCGCACCGCTCGCGCCAGCGCGCGGCGCTGCTCGTCATCTCGGACGGCGCCGATACCGCGAGCACGACGACGCTGCGCGACGTGCGGTCGGCGCTCCTGCGCAGCGACGCGTTCGTCTACGCGATTGCGATCGACTCGCCGGATCGCACGCCGATCAACACGCGCGTGAACCCGCAGGCGCTGCGCGAGATCACCAATGAGAGCGGCGGCCGCACCGAGGTGGTGCAGACCTCGGCGGAGATCGCCGACGCGACCGCGCGGATCGCCGAGGAGTTGAACAGCCAGTACCTCCTCGGGTTCACCTCGCCGAAGGGCGCCGACGGCCAGTACCACAGCCTGCGCGTCCGCGTGCCGCAGGCGGAGTACCGCGTCCGCGCGAGGAACGGCTACGTGGCCACGAAGCGGTGATGCCGACGCCGAGCGAAGGACGCACAGGGAGCAAAGAGCGCGACGGGCGCAAAGGCGATCGGCATCTGGCACTCGCAACGTTCGTGACGTGCTCGGTGCTCGCCGTGCAGAGCGCGGAGCCGCTGCGCGTCTCGGCGCTGGCGCGCGCCGTGCGTCCGGGGGAGCTCGTCGTGCTCGAGATCGCCGGCGCCGAACCGGGGGCGTCGGTCCACGTGCGCGCGTTCGACCGCGACATCCCGGCGTACACGACGACCGAAGGCACGCACCGCGCACTCGTCGGGATCGATCTCGACGTGAAGCCGGGCACCTACGCCGCCGCGATCGACGCCGGCGGCGCGCACGCGGCCTACGATCTCGTCGTCGCGAAGCGCGCGTTCCGCACGCGCACGCTGACCGTGGACCCCGCGTTCGTGACGCCGCCCGAATCCGAGCGCGAGCGGATCGAGCGCGACGCGAAGCTGCTCGAGGAAGTGTGGCGCTCGTCGTCGCCCGAGCGGCTGTGGCGCGAGAGGTTCGTCCGGCCGGTCGCCGAGGCGGCCAACAGCGCCTTCGGCACGCGGAGCATCTTCAACGGCCAGCCGCGCAGCGCGCACGGCGGCGCCGACTTTCTCAGCCCCGCCGGGACGGCGATTCACGCGCCAAACGCCGGCCGCATCGTCGTCGCGCGCGAGCTCTATTTTTCCGGCAACACAATCGTCATCGACCACGGCCTCGGCGTGTTCTCCATGCTCGCGCACCTGTCGGCGTTCGACGTCCGCGAGGGCGACCGCGTCGCCGCCGGCCAACTCGTCGGCCGCGTGGGGGCGACGGGCCGCGTCACCGGTCCGCATCTCCACTGCAAACACGGAACGCCGCCGGGAGCGCCCGTTTCCGCGAAAAAGCGTCGAATATGGACGTGGTACTCAACTTGCCACAGCAGTTCGCGCTTATGACGATGTGCGCGACGGCTGGATCCCACGCCGCAACCCTTCGCGAGGTTCGCGTGCTGCGATGGACGTTCCGGCGCGATGCCGACTCCGTCGTCTGCGAGCTCGGACTGAACAGCGACGACTCCGCGTACGAGCTGCGGATCGCCCCGCCATGGAACCCCACGGTTGCCACGACGGAGCTGTTCGACGACGCCATGTCGGCGTTTCAACGGCACGCGGCGATCGAGCGCCTGCTCGTCGGCGACGGCTGGATGCTCGAGGGGTTCGAGTCCGAACGCGTTGTCCGCGACGCCTGACGCGCAGTGGCGCGACGGGTGCTGACGCACGGCGTCGGCTTGGGCGTTCGCAGCTAGCTTGCCGCAGCGCGGACCGGAGACGGCAGCCGCACGACGAACGTCGCGCCGGATCCCTCGCCCGCGCTGCGCGCTTCGATCGACCCGCCGTGGAGCTCGATGAGATGGCGCGCGATCGCGAGGCCGAGACCGAGGCCCCCGTGCTGCCGCGTGAACGAGGCGTCGGCCTGCCGGAACTTGTCGAAGACGAACGGCAGGAACGCTCGCGGGATGCCGACGCCCGTATCGGTGACGTGCAGCTCCGCGTGGTCGTCTACCGTCAGCACCTTCACCGCGACGCGGCCGCCTGACGGCGTGAACTTCACCGCGTTCGACAAGAGATTCCACACCACCTGCTGCAGCCGCGCGGGATCGCCGCTCATCGGAACGGGCTCGCGCGCCTGCACGTCGACGACGATGTTCTTCGCGACCGCGGCAGGGACGATCGCCTCCACCGCGCGGTGTGCGACCGCCGCGAGATCGAGCGGCTTGAGGTCGAGCGTCATGTTGCCCGACATGCCGCGCGCCACGTCGAGGATGTCGTCGACGATCTTCGACTGCGCCTGCGCGTTGCGCTCGATGGCGTGCACGGCCTGCGACGCGCGCGCCTCGTCGAGGTTACCGCTCGCGAGCATGCGCGACCAGCCGAGGACGGCGGCCAGCGGCGTCCGCATCTCGT
>QHWK01000471.1 GCA_003223775.1 Acidobacteriota bacterium | reverse complement strand
GTTCCAACCTTCGTCATTCCCATCCATTCTGTCTTCCGTCTTTGAATTCCTGCCTTCCTGCCCTTATGCCTTTCTGCCCTGCAAGGATCAAATTTTAGCTCGGCACTGCCTTTGCTGGGCTATGGTCCCATGCGGCTCGGCACCATCGGACCGACGGTTGTGCTGGCGGCGCTCGCGATCGGCGATCCTGTCGCGCAGACCGTCACGGTGTCAGCAGGCGGCGACCTGCAGGACGCGCTCAACCGCGCGCGGCCCGGCGACACGATCCTGCTCCAGCGCGGCGCGACCTTCGTCGGCAACTACACGCTGCCCGCGAAGGAAGGCGGCGATCGCCCGATCACGCTTCGAACCGCGGGCGACGATGGGTTTCCGCCGGAAGGCGAGCGCATGTCGCCGCTCGCCGGGGACGCGCTCGCGAAAGTGCGATCGGCGAACGGCGCGTCGGCGCTCGTCACGGCGCCCGGCGCGCGCAACTGGCGGATCGCGCTCGTCGAGTTCCTCGCGAACCGCGACGGCGCGGGCGACATCATCGCGCTCGGCGACGGCGGCACGGCGCAGAACTCGCTGACGACGGTGCCGTCGAACCTGACGCTCGATCGCCTCTACGTGCACGGCGATCCCGATCGCGGCCAGAAGCGCGCCGTCGCGCTCAACTCCGGCCAGACCACGATCGTCGGCTGCTACATCAGCGACATCAAGGCGATCGGCCAGGACTCGCAGGCGATCGCCGGCTGGAACGGACCGGGGCCCTACACGATCGAGAACAACTACCTCGAGGCGGCGAGCGAGAACATCATGTTCGGCGGCGCCGACCCTTCAATCCTCGAGCTCACGCCGTCGCGCATCGTCGTCCGCAACAATGTTCTCAGCAAGCCGCTCGCATGGAAGGATCCCGGCGCGCCGCCGTGGCAGGTGAAGAACCTCTTCGAGCTGAAGAACGCGCGCGGCGTGCTCGTCGAGCGCAACGTGATGGAACGCACGTGGCAGCAGGCGCAATCGGGCTACGCGGTGCTGTTCACGGTCCGCAACCAGGACGGCGCGTGCCCGTGGTGCCAGGTCGAGGACGTCGAGTTCCGCTTCAACGTCGTGCGCGACGTCGCGGCCGCGGTGCAGGTGCTCGGCACCGATCCGAACTTCCCGAGCCGGCAGACCAACAACATCCGCATCCACGACAACGTCTTCGACGGCATCGATCGCGACGCGTGGGGCGGCGACGGCTACTTCGCGCTGCTGAGCGACGCGCCGCGCGACGTCGCGATCGATCACAACACGATCATCCAGCGCGCCTCGGGCGGCGTCGTGAAGATCGCGCACGGCGTCGCCACCGATTTCCGCTTCACGAACAACATCGCGGCGCACGGCGACTACGGGATCATCGGCACCGACCACGGCGTCGGCAACGACAGCATCTCCGCGTACCTGCCGGGCGCGCGCATCGCGAACAACGTGCTCGCCGGCGGCAACCGCAGCGCCTACCCCGGCGGCAACCTGTTTCCCTCGATGGACGAGTTCCGGAAGCAGTTCGTCGGCTTCGGCAGCCACGACTATCGGCTCGTGCCGCGCAGCGCGTGGCTGGGCGCCGGGACGGACGGCCGCGACCTGGGCGCGGATCTCGCGCTGGTGGTGGATGCTGCGCGCGCGCGCGGCGCGCCGGTCCGCGCTACGCGCCCGCCGGCGCGGGGGATTGGGGATTAGGGATTGGTGATTGGTCGTGTCTCGTGAATGGACAGACGGCCCGTCCAGCGTGACAGTCGTGATCTAACTAATCCCCAATCCCCAGACGATCGTCAGAAATCGTACCCTATCCAGATCGCGAAACGCGGCTTGCGCCACTCGTTCGCGCCGCTCACGCACTGGCTTCGCGCGTCGAGGCTCGTGCACGCGAAGACGACGTCTTCCCAGCCGCGGTTGAGGAGCGTGCGCCACGACCAGTCGAAGTGGATCGGGAAGCCGAGCGCGAAGGTCTCGAGCCCGAGGCCGTACGACGCGCGGCCGTCCTGCAGCCGGAAGCCCGAGACACTCTGCCGCGCGTAGTTCAGGATCGGCGTCTGCACGCCGGTGGCCGGATCGATCGGCGCGACGACGTTGCCCAGCGAGTCGAGCTGATAGCCGGTCGGCACCTGGCATGCCGTGTTGCTGTTCACGGCGAACTTGAAGCTGCCCGATTCGCCGGCGCACGGGTTGCTGCTCGGCTGGTTGCCGAACCACGCCGCGCCGATGCCGGCGAAGAACACGCCGCGGATGCCGCCGATGACGCCGATCGGCGTGAGCGCCGCCTCGATGAGCGGGAAGCGCAGCTCCGCGTTGGCGTACACCATGTTCGACCCGGCGAACTCGAGGTAGTCGTAGCCGCGCAGATCGCCGTTGCCGCCGAAGTACTGGAACTCGGGGAAGTCGCCCATGCTCTTGAAGCCGCGCAGCCGCGTCGCGAGCAGGCCCGTGCCGCCGATCCGCAGATAGTGCCGCACGTCGCCGTCGAAGGTCTGCCGCGAGAGCAGCCCGGCGACCTTCGGCGAGACGTCGTAGGCGAGCCGCATCGTGCTTCCCGCCAGCGGTCCGAACTCGCGGAAGACCGTCGTCTCCTGGATGAAGGCGGCGCCGAGCGGTGCGAGCGTGCCGTTGCGCAGCACCTGGGTGCCGTAGAGATTCTGCTGGTACGCCTCCGTGTAGGCCTGAAGGCCCGGGTCGTTGTACTGCTCATCCAGGTTCACCAGGCCGGCCGAGAGCTCGACGCGGCGGTAGCGGCTGAACGGGTAGATGCCGAAAATGCTGCCGCCGCGCACCGTGCGCGTCGCGATCGCGTCGCTGCGCGAGAGCAGCGGCGCGAACGATGGATCGTAGAGCAGGCCGCCGAGCTGCCCGTAGAAGAACTGCGTCTGCGAGTAGCCCTGGAGCGCCCACTGGAAGCGGCGCGAGAGATCGACGTAGGAGAGCGACAGCGTGCGGTACTGCGAGATCGACGCGGCGAACAGGTTCACCTGCTTGTCGCCGAGCACGTCGCCGAAGCTCACCTGCGTGCCGCCGAAGATGTCGCCGTTGTTGGTGACGCCGACGTTCACCGGCGGCCGCCCTTCGAGGAACATCTTCTCGAACGTGCCCTTCTTCCGCTGGTTCTCCTTCACGAGCGTGTGCTGCAGCGGCGGCGTGAAGTCGATGATCGGGCCGGGGCTGCCGAAGTCCGAGCTCGCCGCCGTGTGCAGCGGCTCTTTCCGCTCGAGCGTGCGGATGCTGAACTCGTTCTTGAAGTAGCTGACGAACGCGATCTTGTTCGTCTTCCCCTCGTTGAGGATGATCGGCGAGAAGTTCCCGCCGACCGCGTCGGTGTACTGCCGCAGCTCGCCGGTCGTCAGATCGAGCGTCCAGATGTTGAGGATGTTGCCGTTCTTCGCCACGTCCGGCTCGAGCGGCACCGCCGGGTCGGTGGCGGCCGACGAGAAGACGATCGTGTTGTTGTCGACGAACTGCGCGCCGGTCTCGTCCTGCGTGCCGAACGTAATCTGCGTCTTCTTCTTCGCGTCGAAGTCGTAGCGGAACAGCTTGTCGTTGCCGCTCACCCGCGCCGTGTAGACGATGAACTTGCCGTCGGGCGAGTAGCTCGGCGCGCGGTCGCCGAACGGATCCTGCGTGATATTGACCACCTGCTTGGTGGCGAGGTCGATCGTGAAGATGTCGCCGACGGCGTTGCGCAGCGCGTCGAACGCGACGGACTTCCCGTCGGGCGAGAACGACGGCGACTCCGGCTCGTCGACCGTCTTCATCGGGATTCGTTCTTCGATCTGTTTGGTCAGCACGTTCTGGACGATGAGCGTTCGCTCTTTCTCGGTGCGCACGAAGTAGGCGAGGCGATCGCCTTTCGGCGACCACCCCATCCACGGGTTCGCGGCCTGGTCGACGCCCATCTGCACGAGGTGGTCGAAGCCCATGTTCTTGTCGAACCCGCCGGTGAGGTTGCGCACGATCGATCCGTCCTTCGACGACAG
>QHWK01000470.1 GCA_003223775.1 Acidobacteriota bacterium | reverse complement strand
GATGCCTTCCTTGCCGAACTTCGCCTCGATGAACTCGAACACCGCGTGTCCGAGGTTGTAGATCAGCCGCGACGGTCCGCCGCCGCCGCCGTACCCTTCGAGCTCGGTCATCTTCGGGATGATGTCGGCAATCGCCGCGTCGCGCACCGCCATCAGATCCAGCGGCTCCCACTGCCCGCGCTCGTAGTCCGACAGGCCTTCGTTCACCCATAGCGGCACGCTGCGGCGAATCAGCCCCTGCGGGATGATGTCGAACTCGAACTGGTGCGTCAGCTCGTGGACGATCAGGCCGTAGAGCCGATCCGGCGGATCGTCAATCGGCGCGA
>QHWK01000469.1 GCA_003223775.1 Acidobacteriota bacterium | reverse complement strand
GTATCTCGACGTCGCGCAGCGTGAGCTTCGGGATCCCGATACCGGCGACGTCTTCCGCGATCTCAAGGCGATCGCCGCCACCGTCGTGCGGCTCCAGACCCGCACCGTCGCCGGCCCGGCGCTCGTCGGCCTCATCGCGGAGGCGCACCTCAATCCGGACTCGCGGCGCGCGTTCCTCGCCGAGTTCGCCGATCGACGACGTGCGGTGACGCGCCTCGTGCTCCACCGGGCGATCGCGCGCGGCGAGCTTCGGCGCGGCACCGACGTCGATCTCGTCATCGACGCCGTCGGCGGCGCCGTCACGTTCCGCCTGCTCCAGCGGCACGCGCCGCTCTCGACCGCCTTCACCGACGCGCTGGTCGATCTCGTGCTGCGCGGGTGCGCAACGGCGCCCGCGCCGCGCCGCGCGGCGGCGCGCCGTCCACGCCGCTTGTCGCCGGGGCGCCGGCGATGATCCGCCGCTGCCGCGACGACGACGTCGACGCGATTCACGCGATCATCAACGAGGCGGCGGACGCGTATCGCGCCGTGATCCCGCCCGACTGCTGGCACGAGCCGTACATGCCGCGCGCCGAGCTGCGGGCGGAGATGGCCTCCGGCGTCGCGTTTTCAGGATGGGAGCGCGCCGGGGAGCTCGTCGGCGTCATGGGCCTGCAAGCCGTGCGCGACGCGACGCTCATCCGCCACGCGTACGTGCGGCCCGCGTTTCAGGGCCACGGCATCGGCGCGGCGCTGCTCACCGCGCTCTGCGGCGAGAGCCGCGGGCGTCTCCTCGTCGGAACATGGGCCGACGCGCGGTGGGCCGTTCGCTTCTACGAACGGCACGGCTTTCAGCTCGTGCCGGCCGACGAAAAGGATCGCCTGCTGCAGACCTACTGGACCGTGCCGGCGCGCCAGCGCGACGTGTCGGTCGTGCTGTCGTACATCGGCGCCGCGCGTCCGGCCGGACGCGAACCTACTGCTTGACGAATTTCTGTACGACGCCGGACAGCTGCGCGATGTAGACGTCGCCGCCGTCGCTCACGGCGACGCCGTGGCCGCCTGGGTTCCCGGGCAGTTGTCCGACGACGGTTCCATCGAGCTGCCGCAGGACGCCGCCGGTCCAGATGCGCTGGTCCTTCGTGAGCGCAAGACCGGAGACGCCGCCGGTGCCCGTCCACTCGGTCAGGAATTTTCCGTTCGCGTCGAAGACCTCGATCCGCTGGTTGTCGCGATCCGTGACGTAGACCTTTCCCTCTCGATCGATCACGAGGTTGTGCGGCAGCCCGAACTCGCCGGCGCCCGTGCCTCGCGCGCCCCACTGCAGGAGAAATGTTCCGTCGCGCGAGAACTTGACGACGCGCGCGCTGCCGTAGCCGTCCGTCACGTAGATGTCCCCGTTTGGTCCGAACGCGACGTCGGTCGGCAGATTGAAATGGCTCGCGTCGGCGCCGGCTGCGCCGCGCGTGCCGAGATGCATCGTCTCCTTGTTGGCGGCGTCGAGCCTGAACACGACGTGGCCCGGCGCGTCGACGAGCCAGAGATTTCCCTGCGGATCGAAGCGGACTGAATGCGCGCCGCACGACGCGCAGCCGGCAGGTCCGTAGACGGCCGAGTAGTGCGACTTGTCCGCCGTCCAGAACTTCTGCGGAATCGCCCCGACCTTGCCCTCGCTGAACAGGCCGTCGCCCCACGACCGCACCAACGCGCCGTCGCTCGCGAACTCGATCGCCGGATGCGCGCCGCGGTGCAGCACGAGGACCGTGCCGCGCGGCGTGACGGCGACCGATGCCGCCTGGATGAAGTTCCAGTCGCCCGGGACGCCAGCGGCCGAGGTCGGGCGCGCCGGCCACTCGACCAGCCTGTACGGCAGCGTCGGCATGTCGGCTCGCGCGCCGCGGCCCGCGGCCTGACCGCTGTCAGCGGCACGGTCGATCGAATGGATCGTCACGAGGAGCGAAGACACGAGGAGGACGACAGCGTCCGGACGTGCGCGAGCGTTCCTGCGCCGCATACACCCTCCGTTGGTCGAGCGCGGTTCGGCCGGCATCGTAGCACCAACGGCGACAACTCCGGCCGCGGTTTCTCCGTCTAACGCGGCGTGGACGGCGTGCTGAACGATCTCCGCGACGCGATGCGATCCCTCCGCCGCGACCCGCTGTATGCGGCGGCGCTCGTCGGCACGCTCGCGCTGACGCTTGGCGCCTCGACCGCCGTGTTCTCGATCGTGAACGGGGTGATGCTGCGGCCGCTCGCATTCCGCGAAGCGCAGCGCCTCGTGTCCCTCCGCGAAGTCGAGCCGACGATCGCGCGGCGGTACGCGACGCTCCCCGCCAACGCGCGGCATTTCGAGGAGTGGCGCAGCCGGGCGACGTCGTTCGCCGCACTCGCCGCGCTCGACTGGCGGACGACGAGCCTCACCGGCGCCGGCGATCCGGCGCAGGTCGCCATCGTCCGGGCGTCGGGCACGGCGTTCGATGTGCTGCAGATGCCGGTCGCCTTCGGACGCGCGCTGACGCGCGACGACGAGCGGCCCGACCGTCCGCCCGTCGCCGTCGTCGCGCACGCCCTCTGGCAGGATCGCCTCGGCGGAGATCCGCAGGTGCTCGGCCGCAGCCTCGTTCTTGGCGGCACGCAGTACACGATCGTCGGCGTGCTGCCGCGCGGCGCCGAGCTGCCGACCTTCCCGGTGTTGAGCGAATCGGCGTCGCTGTCCTCCGCGTTTGCCGCAATCGTGCCGCTGCGCCTGAACCTCGCGGCCATCGGGTGGATGGGGACGTTCAACTATCCGGTCGTCGCGCGGCTGAAGGCCGGCGTCACGCTCGCCCAGGCGCGCGCCCGTCGGGCGCGCGCGTCGCGGGCTCCTGCTTCTGCTCGGCGCGATCGGCGGCGTCGTGCTGATCGCGTGCGCGAACCTCGCGAACCTGTCGCTCACGCGCGCGCTCGGCCGCATGCGCGAGGCCGCGGTGCGAAGCGCGCTCGGCGCCAGCCGCGCACGCCTCGTCGGCCGCGTCGTCCTCGAGCAGATCCTGCTCGCGTGCGCCGGCGGCGCGCTCGGCGTGCTCGTGGGGCGCGAAGCGTTGATCGTGTTCGTCCGCACCGCGCCGATCGACCTGCCGCGCGTCAACGCCGTCGCCATCGACGCGCGCGTGCTCGGCTTCGCGGCGGCGGCCGCGATCGCGGCCGGTGTGTGCGTGGCGCTCCTGCCGGCGTGGCGCGTGGGCCGCGGCGACGTCGAGGCGACGCTGCGCGGCGGCGGATCCGGCACGACGGATCGCGGCGGCGTCGGCATCCGCGCGTCGCTCGTCGCCGCACAGGTCGCGCTGTCGGTGACGCTCCTGGTCGTGACAGGACTGTTCATCGTCAGCTTCGTGCAGCTGCTGCGCGTCAATCCGGGCTTCTCGCCCGAGCGCGTCGTGTCGATCGAAGTTGCGCCGGTCGCGCGGCGCTATCCGGACGCGCCGGCGCGCGCGGCGCTCTACGACCGGATCCTGGCCGCCGCTCGCGATCTTCCAGCCATCGCCTCGGCTGCGTGGACGTCGGCGCTCCCGCTCACGGGCGAAACGTGGGTCGATCTGATCGCGAGGATCGACGACCGGCGGCCCTCGTCGCAGAAGCCGAGCGCGAACTACCGGTTCGTCGGCCCCGAGTACTTCCGCACGCTGTCGATGCCGATCGCGAAGGGACGCAGCATCGAGGAGCGCGACCGGAACCGCGCGGTGGCGCCGGCCGTGATCTCGTCGCGCGCCGCGCAGACGCTCTGGCCGGACGAGGACCCGATCGGGCGGCTGTTCACCCGCGGCGATCCGGACGATCGCTTCGAGGTGGTCGGCGTCGTCGTCGATGGCCACGCGACGACGCTCGAGGCCGAGTCGCCGCTGATGGTCTACGTGCCCTACTGGTTCAACAACGAAGGCAAGTCGGTGCTGCTGGTCCGCACGCGCGGCGACGCGCCGGACGTGGCGAGCGATCTCCGCCGAGCCGTTCACGCCGTCGATCCCGAGATTGCCGTCGCGGACGTCAGCCCGCTGCGCCGCATCGTCGACCACGCGCTCGAAAGCCGCCGCTACCAGATGTGGCTGTTCTCGGCGTTCGGCGCCTCGGCGCTGTTGATCGCGAGCCTCGGCGTGTACGGGACGACCGCGTACGGCGTCTCGCGGCGGCGGCGCGAGATGAACATCCGCGTCGCGCTCGGCGCGCGAGCGTCGCAGGTGTTCGCGCTCGTGGTTCGGCAGAGCACGGCGCCGGTGCTCGTCGGGATCGCGATCGGATGCGGCGGCGCCGTGGCGATTGGAACCATCCTCGCCAGCCTGCTGTTCAACGTGCGGGCGCGCGACCCGCTGATCATCGCGAGCGTTGCCGTGCTCGTCGGCGCGATCGGCACGCTGGCGTCCGCGGCCGCCGCGCGCGGCAGCCTGCGAATCGATCCGGCTGCAGCGCTGCGCGACCAGTAGCGGCCGCCGCACGGCGATTGACTTGCGTCGGTCTTGAGCCATAATCCGCCGCGTCCCGCGTGACGTGATCCTGGATGTGATCCTGGATCCGATCCTGGATCCGATCCTGGATCGGCGCCGCGTGACGGAGGCTCACATGCCGCGATCGACGAATCAGCCCCGCTCCGAGTCCACTCGCAACCCGGCGAATATCACGCGGCGGAAACTGCTCGCGGGCGCCGGCGCCGGCGCGGCTGCGCTCTTGCTCGAGCAGAACGGCGTTCGCGCGCAGCCGTCGCAGGCGCGCGCCATCGTGTTCAGCCACGCGACCGTCGTGACGCCCGACGCGGTGCTCGAGGACGCGGCCGTCGCCGTCCAGGCGGACAGGATTGCGGCTATCGGTCCGACCGATTCGATTCTCCGGACGTACGCCAACGCCGAGATCTACGAGGGACGCGGCAAGGCGCTCGTGCCGGGACTGATCAACTGCCACGCGCATCTGGCGGCCACGCTCGAGCGCGGCTTCAACGAGGACTTCGGCTTCCCGAATTCCGCGCGCCTCGCCGTCCGGCCTGCCAGCCTGCTGCAGGGAGAAGAAGGCGCACTGATGATCAGCGTCGGCGCGCTGGAAGCGATACGAACCGGGACGACGACGATCGTGGAGAACTCCGCCGGCATCGGCCGCGCCGCCGCCGCGCTCGCGCAGACGGGGCTGCGCTGCGTGTTCGCCGAATCGGCTCGCGACAGCGAGAACGTGGCCGGTCCGATGTCGCCCGAAGGCCTCGCGAAGAGCGAAGCGCCGAAGTTCTCGGCGAAGCTGCGCGACGAAGGGCTGCAGCGCATCAACGACCTGTTCACGGCGTGGCACGGCGCGAAGCAGGGACGCGTCAGCGTTTTTCCCGCGGCCGCGCTCGCGGAAACGACGTCGCCCGAGCTGCTGCGCGCCGTCCGCGCGTTTGCCGAGGCGCACGATCTCGGCTACACGATTCACCTCTCGCAGAGCCGCGCCGAAGTCGATTTCATGGTCCGGCACCACGGCCTGCGTCCGCCGGCCTTTCTCGACAAGCATGGCTTTCTCGGGCCGCGCCTGTTCGCCGCGCACTGCCGCTACGTCGACGATGCCGACATCGCGCTGCTCGGCCGATCGCGCACGATCGTCTCGCACCAGGCGGCGATGGCGGCGAACCGCGGCGTCATCCCGCCGATTCCCGCGCTGCGCGCCGCCGGCTGCCCGATCGCAAACGGCACCGACAACAACACGAACGACCTGTTCGAGGTGATGCGCGTCGCGCTCTTGACCGAACGCATCCGCCGCGACGATCCGATCCCGGGGCTGCGGCCGCAGCCGGAAGACGCGCTCGAAGACGCGACGTCGGGCGGCGCGCGAGCAGTCGGGCAGGCGGCAAGCCTCGGGTCGCTTGAAGTCGGCAAGAAGGCGGATCTCCTCGTCGTCGACACGCTACGCGCGCATCTGGTCCCCGCGGGGCGGATCGTCTCGGCATGGATTCACAACGGCCAGCCGTCGGACATCGAGACGGTGATGATCGACGGACAGTTCGTGATGCGCAATCGCAAGATCCTCACCGTGGACGAGGATCGCATCGTCGCCGAAGCGGACAGAGTCGGCCGCCGCATCTGGAAACAGGTGCAGGCCGCGGGCGCGATCGCCATCCCGCGCCGCCCGCGGAGTCGATAACGGCCGCGGACGCCGCACGAAGTCACTGACCCGAATCGATGTAGGGCGACCCTTTCAGGGTCGCCGAGGGATCTCGCCGCCGGGCGCGCCGTAAAACACGACCCAGACGACGAGATCGTCTGTAAAATCCTCGAAGCGATGCTCCGTTCCTGCCGCGACGAAGAGCAGATCGCCGGGCCCGAACGCGTCCCGCGCGCCGTCGTGCAGCAGCACGCCGCGGCCGCTGACGATCAGATAGATTTCGTCCTGCTCGTGCGCGGCCGGCGGCTTCGGCTCGCGCGGCGCGAAGCGCCCGAGCGCGAGCAGCGCGTTCAGCGTGCCTCGCTCGAACAGGCTGACGGCGTGCTCGCCGGAAGGTCCAGGAATCTTCGCTCGCGCCTCGGCGAGATGGATCACACGACTCCGATCGACATTCGTCATCTGCACTCCAGCCGTCCCACGACTATAAATCGGCAGCCTCTGGCTGCCTGACGCGCGATGCTCATTCGACCGTACGCGCGCGAGGACTGGGACAGCGTGTGGCGCATTCTCGAGCCGGTCTTTCGCGCGGGAGAAACCTATCCGGTGCCGCGCGACATCTCCGCGGAGGACGCGCGCGAGGCGTGGACGAGCGGCGCGAAGCAGGTGTTCGTCGCCGTGGACGAATCGAGCGGCGTGCTGCTCGGCACGTATTACCTGCGGCCCAATTTCGAGGGCGCCGCCTCTCACATCTGCAACTGCGGCTACGTCGTCGCCGAGGCCGCGCGAGGGCGCGGCATCGCCGCGCGCATGTGCGAGCACTCGCAGGCGGAGGCGATCGCGCGCGGGTACCGGGCCATGCAGTACAACCTCGTGGTCTCGACCAACGACAGCGCCGTCCATCTCTGGCAGAAGATGGGCTTCACGATCGTCGGGACGATTCCCGACGCCTTCAGCCACCCGCGCCACGGCTTCGTCGCCGCGCACGTGATGTACAAGCGTCTTCGGAACGACGACGGCTGTTCTCTTTACACGCAAAAGGCGCACAATCGGATCCAGTCATGAAAACACTCGCCGCCATCGTCGCCGCCGCCGCGCTCTCCGCGATCGCGTCCGCACAGGAGCGCAAGCCGGTTCCCAAGGACTCGGTACGCGTCGCGCTTCCCGGATGCACCAAGGGACATGTCTTCACGGCGGGACAACGGACCGTCGACGAGCCGGGCAGCTTCTCGGTTCCCGAGGGCACGCACATCCGCATGAACGGGCCGAAGAAGTTGATGACGGAGATCAAGACCCATGAAGGCTCGATGATCGAGCTGACTGGCCTCATGAAGAAGAGCCAGTACAGCCCTGGCGTCACCGTCGGCGGCATCAGGATCGCGCCGGCGCCGTACGGACCCGGCGGCGCGATGGCGAGTCCGGTCG
>QHWK01000468.1 GCA_003223775.1 Acidobacteriota bacterium | reverse complement strand
ATTTCGTCGGTGGCCTTTCTTCCCCTCGGGATCTGCGTGCTGCTCGTGGTCGGCGGCATGGCCGTCGGCTGCCTCGGCGGGCTGATGGCGGCCTGGAACCGCTGACACCTTACAGAATCTTGACAGGCGTTTTGGGGGGCGATTACACTGGTTCGACAAGCGACAATCCATTTCGAGGCCCTGCATGCCACGCTTCGTTCCCGATTCGAGGCCGATTAGCGCGCAGCACCCGATCGCCGAGTTCTACCGGGAAGAGTTCCTCAAGCATCAACGCTGTCTGCAGCGGCAGCGTCCTTATTATTCTGAAAGCGCCATCACCGACGTCGAAGCCGCCCTCGCCAAGATCATCAACACGCTCGAACAACTCGCCACGCAAGACAACGCACCGCAGCTCATTGGTTCGCTCTTGAAGCAGTTCGACGTCGTGACCGGACTCTCGTCCTGGTCCGATCCGAAACACACACACTGACGCGTTCTCGCGCCCGCGCCGTGTGCATCGCGGCCGGCAAAGCCGCGCCGGCGATGGCCGCCGCCGCCGCGCGGCGGCTGGGTGAACGCATCCGCGCTGGCCTCGTCATCGCGCCTGACGCTGCAGACGTGCCCGACGCCTTCGAGCTGATCGTCGGCGGCCATCCGCTGCCGACGGCGGCGAGCGAGGCCGGCGGACGCCGCGCGCTGGCGCTGGCGGCGTCGGTCGCCGACGGCGAGATGCTGCTCGCGCTGATCTCCGGCGGCGCATCGGCGCTGATGGCGGTTCCGGCCGACGGAATCACGCTCGACGACAAACGCGCGGCGACGCAGCAACTCCTGCGCGCCGGCGCGGACATTCACGCGCTCAACACGCTGCGCAAACATCTGTCGGCCGTGAAGGGCGGGTGGCTCGCCGCGCGCGCGCGGGGCGCGTGCCTCGCGCTCGCGATCTCCGACGTCGTGGGCGACGATCTGAGCGTCATCGCATCCGGTCCGACCGTCCCTGATGCGAGCACCTTCCGCGATGCGCTCGATGTCATTCTCCGGTTCGGCGGCCCGGACGCCTTTCCGCGCGCAGTCGTCGCGCGCCTCGAGCGCGGCGGCGCAGGCGCTGTCGAGGAGACTCCGAAGCCGGGAGACACGCGGCTCGCGCGCGCAACGACGAGCGTCATCGGCTCGCGCCGCGATGCGATGACCGGCGCGGCTGCGGAGGCGGCCGAACGCGGCTACCACGTCGTGCAGATCGACGATCCGGTCGTCGGGGACGCTCGCGAGTCGGCCGCCTCTCACGTGCGCGCGGCGACAGCCCGCGCGAAGAGTCTCCCGCGGCCCACGTGCATCGTTTCGAGCGGCGAGACGACGGTACACGTCGTCGGACGCGGCCGCGGCGGCCGCAATCAGGAGTTCGCGCTCGCCGCCGCGGCGCTGCTCGCCGACGCGGACGGCGACGTCGCGCTTGCGAGCGTCGGCACCGACGGGATCGACGGTCCCACCGACGCCGCCGGGGCGATTGCCGATGCGACGACGCTCGCGCGCGCGCGCGCGGCCGGCGTCGACGCGCGCGCGCATCTCGACGACAACAATGCCTACGCGTTTTTCGACGCGATCGGCGATCTCATTCACACCGGTCCGACCGGCACGAACGTCGGCGACCTCCAAGTAATTCTGTTAGCCTAAAACTCGATGTTTTCACGCGACCAGGTGCTCGAGCTGATGCGCGAGCGGGTGCACCATCCCGCCGGCATGCGCGAGCTGCTCCAGATTCTCAAGGTGCCGCGCGAGGAGCGAACCAGCTTCAAGCGGCACGTCAAAAACCTCGTCTCCTCGGGCGATCTCATTCAGATCCGCGGCCATCGATTCGGACTGCCCGAGAAGATGGATCTCTACGTCGGGCGTCTGCAGACGCACCCCGGCGGCTACGGGTTCGTCACGCCCGAGCGCCCGCTCGACAACGGCGGCGACATCTACATTTCCGGACCGTACCTGAACGAAGCGATGCACGGCGACCGCGTCGTCGTGCGCATCGAACGAGTCAAGGAGGGCGGACGCGTCGAAGGACGGATCATCCGCATCCTCGAGCGCAGCAACGCGTCGATCGTCGGGCGCTACGACCGCGACGAGAACGGCATGGGCTACGTCGCACCGTTCGATCGCCGCGTGCTGATGGACATCTTCGTGCCGCCCGGTCAGGAAGGCGGCGCGTCGCCGCGCGAAATGGTCGTTGTCGAGCTGACGCGGTGGCCGACGGCGACGCGCGGCGCGATCGGCCACGTCACGCAGGTCCTCGGCGACATCGACGCGCCCGGCGTCGACACCGAGATCATCATCCGCAAGTACGGCATCCCCGACGAGCACTCGCGCGACGCCGTCGCGGAGGCGGTGCGCCTCGGTACTCAGGTCGCCGAGCGCGACACCCGCGGCCGGAGCGACTTCCGCGGCCTGCCGACCGTGACGATTGACGGCGAGCACGCGCGCGACTTCGACGACGCGATCACGATCGAGAAGCTGGCGAACGGCAACTACTGGCTCGGCGTCCACATCGCCGACGTGTCGCACTACGTGCAGGAGGGCAGCGCGCTCGATCGCGAAGCCTACGAGCGCGGGACATCGGTGTACTTCCCCGAGCGCGCCGTGCACATGTTCCCGACCGAGCTCGCGACGGGCCTGTGCAGCCTCAACCCGCACGTCGATCGGCTCGTGCAGTCGTGCTTCATGGAGGTCGATCGGCGCGGCCAGGTCGTCCGGCACGAGTTCCACGACGGCGTGATCAACAGCGACGAGCGGATGACCTACACGGCGGTGAACGGCATCCTGACGGATCGCGATCCGGCGCTGATGAAGCAGTACGCGCCGCTCGTCCCGATGTTCGAGCAGATGCGCGAGCTGTTCCAGATCCTGAACGATGCGCGCCGGCGCCGCGGCTCGATTGACTTCGACCTGAAAGAGCCGGAGGTGATCATCGACGAAGGCGGCGTCGTCGAGGCGATCATCGCGCTGCAGCGCAACGTCGCGCACCGGCTGATCGAGGAGTTCATGCTGCTGGCGAACGAGACGGTCGCCAGCTACCTCGAGGCGCAGAGCGCGCCGGCGCTCTACCGCATCCACGAGGAACCGGACATTCTGAAGGTCGCGAAGTTCGAGGAGTTCATCTCCGGCTTCGGCTACAGCCTGGCGGCGCCGGTCAACGCGCTCCGGCCGCGCCACTTCCAGAAGCTGCTCGAGAAGATTCACGGCAAGCCGGAGGAGAAGCCGATCGCGTTCCTGATGCTGCGGACGATGCAGAAGGCGCGCTACGCGCCGGAGAACCTCGGACACTTCGGCCTCGCGGCGTCGAGCTACACGCATTTCACGTCGCCGATCCGGCGCTATCCGGATCTCGTCGTGCACCGCGCGCTGCGCGCGGCGCGGCACGAGTCGCTGAACGAGGAAGCGCGCGAGGAGTGGCGCGAGGAGCTGCCGGAGGTCGCGCGCCACACCTCGGAGATGGAGCGGCGGGCCGACGATGCCGAGCGCGAGCTGCTGCAGTGGAAGAAGGTCAAGTTCATGGCCGACAAGGTCGGCGATGAATTCGACGGGTATGTCACCGGCGTCGCAGCGTTCGGCTTGTTCATCGAGCTCGTCGAGCATTTCGTCGAAGGGCTCGTCCATGTGTCGACGATGGCGGACGATTACTATCGATTCGTCGAGAGCGCGCACACCCTGCGCGGGGAGAACACGCACAAGACCTATCGCCTCGGCGACAAAGTGAAGGTGCAGGTGGTGCGCGTGAATATGGAAGTCCGGCAAATCGATCTCGGCCTCGTCGAGATCCTCGAGCGCGTGCGCGAGGGCGAGCGCGGCCCGCGCCGCAGCCGCGCGCAGCCGAAGTTCGAACGGACGCGGAAACAGCGGCCCGGCCGCCGCGAGAGAAAAAAGCGCCGTCATGGCTGATGGCTGATGGCTGATGGCTGATGGCTGATGGCAGAGGGACAAGGACGATAGCCATAGCCATTAACCATCCGCCATAGCCATCAGCCATCAGCCATCAGCCATGACACGATCCGTCATCGTAGGCACGGCCGGACACATCGATCACGGCAAGAGCGCGCTCGTGCGCGCCCTGACGGGGACCGATCCCGATCGGCTCAAGGAGGAGCAGGCGCGCGGCATCACGATCGATCTCGGGTTCGCGCATCAGACGATTGGCGGCATCAACTTCGCCTTCGTCGACGTCCCCGGCCACGAGCGCTTCGTCAAGAACATGCTCGCCGGCGTCGGCGGCATCGACCTCGTCGTGCTCGTGGTCGCCGCCGACGAATCGGTGATGCCGCAGACGCGCGAGCACTTCGACATCTGCCGGCTGCTCCACGTTCGCGCGGGCCTCATCGCGCTCACGAAGTCCGATCTCGCCGACGCCGACACGCTGGAGCTGGCGCGGCTCGAAGTGCGCGAGCTCGTGGCCGGATCGTTTCTCGACGGCGCGCCGATCGTGCCGGTGTCGGTCCGCACCGGTGACGGCCTCGACGCGTTTCGCGCGACGCTCGCCGACATCGGCCGCGCCGCGGCCGCGCGGGCCGCCGACGGCGCGGCGCGGCTGCCGATCGATCGCGTCTTCTCGATGAAAGGCTTCGGCACGGTCGTCACCGGGACGCTGGTCTCGGGGCGGATCGCGGTGGACGACGAGCTCGCGATCGAGCCGGGTGGACGGCGCGCGAAAGTGCGAGGCGTTCAGGTGCACGGCGAGAAGCGCCGCGAGGCGATCGCGGGCGAGCGATCGGCCGTCAACCT
>QHWK01000467.1 GCA_003223775.1 Acidobacteriota bacterium | reverse complement strand
AGGCAGAAACACGTCGAACGTGGCGATGCGAAGCCACGTGCAGATTTGACGATGCGCCGATGGTCCCGGTGTCACTTTAGGCCTGCCAACGGCCGCCGGGCAGCCCTGAAGGGCTGCGCTACACGTGTTTTTGCAACGCGCTTTTAGACCGCACGTGCCTGTGCCAGGCCGGGTCTGATGTTGTGATTGACTCGAAAGAAATTCGTTGGATCGTACTTGTCCTTGACGGCGGCCAGGCGCGGAAGGTTGTCGCCGAACGCACTGTAAATGACCTCTTCGGCTTCGACGTCGAGCGCAGACAGAAGGTGCGCGTTCGCAGAGAAGGGCCGAAGATTTTCTTCACCCGCGCGCGCCCAATCCCGATGGACGCGCGTCTGGTCCGGATCGGTCCACTGCGCGATGAACAGAATGTCCCACGGAAGATCGCGATGTGGAAAAGCGGTGGCGTCTCTGGGGATCCGACTGGCGGCGCCGCCATAGTATTCGAGAACGACTGCCGAGAGTGGCGAACCCATCCGGTTTGCGTGATCGACAATGGCCGCGATGGCGTCATCCGACGCCTCTCTTTGCAGAGTCGACTTCCAGTAGTTGTGATTGCCGTCGGGGAACGAGGGGGCAAGCAGGGCTTGCATCGCAGGGAACGGCATGGGTTGGATCGCGTCGAGAACCGGTTTGCCAAACGAGCGGAGAGGCTGCAGCACACGTTCCCCGGCCGCGATCGCTCCGCAGTAGCAGGGAATCACCGCGACGAGCGGCGCACCGTCGGGACCATGCAGGAGCGCGGCGTACGCCGTCAGTTCGTCGGGGGCGGCTGCGATGAAGTCACGAAAATGACGGATGACATCGACTGCGACGTCTCGAGGATAGAGCAGGAGTCCGCCCAGGACCGTATGAACCTGGTGCGCTTTGAATTCGAACGAGGTGACAACGCCGAAATTCCCACCCCCGCCGCGGAGACCCCAGAAGAGGTCCTCGTTTTCGCCTGCGCTAGCAGTGAGCACTCGACCGTCTGCAACGACCGTCTGGCAGGACAACAGATTGTCGATCGACATGCCGTGCTTGCGCAGCAGCCAGCCTACGCCACCGCCCAGGGTGAGGGCCGCAATGCCGGTCTTGGGCACGATGCCGGACGGGACCGCGAGGCCGAAGAGGTGCGTTTCGCGATGCAGATCACCGAGGGTCGCGCCACCCTGCACGCGAACGGTCTGATTTGCCGAATCGACGTGTACGGCGCGTATGCGGGAAAGGTCTATGACAAGCCCATCGTCACAGAGCGCGCGACCGCCGACGTTATGGCCGCCGCCGCGGATCGCCGTGAGCAGATTGTTCGCGCGTCCGAAGTTCACCGCCGCCACCACATCGGCGACGCCGGAGCAGCGGGCGATCAGTCTGGGACGTTTGTCGATGCTCGCGTTCCAGATTCGGCGGGCGTCATCATAGCCGGCGCTCGCAGGCTCGAACAGCTCACCATGAAACGTGGACTTGAAGTCTTGGATATTCACGATTTGACCACCCTTGATCGGTCGCATCCTACATCAACCAGAACGTGCTCGGTCGTCGAAGATGCCGTTCCGCTATCCGTAACTCAGCGTTAACTGCGTTCGGGCAGTGCGTCTCTTCTGCTCCGGGCCGAAAGCCGCGACGAGAACAACAGCAATGCGAGCCCGCCAAGGACGAGCGGCGGGATGAGGCGCCGGAATTCGGACTGAACGGCGTGTGTGCACAGCGCGCCAATCATGATGGCGACCAGAATCGCCGCAGCGGCTCGTCTCCACCTGGGGATCAACACACCGAGGCCGCCGAGGATTTCGAACACTCCGATGACATGTCGAGCGTATGGGGGGTAGCCCCAATGCGCAAACCTCTCGGCCCATCGCATTGCCGAGGGGCCCAGGAGTTTCGAAATGCCGACCAGAACAAATGCCGTAGCCAGGAAGATGGCGCACGCCCACACTGCAGCTCTGGGAAGCCTGATCACCGTGTGCTCTCCTGTCGACGTCCCGTTCAGTTCGCGTGGTACCTGTCAGGCCATCGGACCATCCAGCGGGCGGTGATTCAACTCACAAAAGCTCAATTCTTCCTCTCGGACTGTCATGCACGTAGAATCCGAAGCACGACCGCTCAGACTGGAGTTCTGCCCTGATAAAGATGTTCGGAGACTTCGAGTTCGACGATCGCCGACGGACGCTGAGGGCTGGAGGGCAACCCGTGAGGCTCAGCGGACAGGCGGTCGATCTGCTGTGTCTGCTGCTCGAGCGTCCCGGCGAGTTGATTACCCGTGAAGAGATCGAGCGCAGGCTGTGGCCGGACAGGAACGTCGACTTCCATCACAGTCTTGACGTCGTCGTCAGCCGCCTGCGAACAGTCTTTGGCGACAAGGGCGCGAGCCCTCGATACATCGAGACGGTGCCGAGGAAGGGTTATCGATTCATCGAACCTGTTACCGCAGCGCCCGAGCGTCGGCCGGTGAATGATGAGCCGCGCCAGTGGAGTCGCCCGGTCCTGGGCTACGCGGCCGTCGCGATTCTCGCAGCGATTCTCGCGATTCTCTTTGCGCGCACCCGCTACGACAAGTTCGTTCCGTCTCAGCGTTCGCAGGCATCACCAACCGTACCCGCCCGATAAAACAGAGTTCGTTCTCAGCGGTTGCCCTCACTCGCGTCGAAGCGCCTCAATGGGCTGCACGCTCGCCGCGCGCCGCGCGGGAATCCAACTCGCGCACAACGCCACGATCATCAGCAGCGTAGCGGCGCCCCACAGCGTGACCGGATCGGATGGCGTGATGCCGAACAGCATCGACTTCACAAACCGCGTGACAAGGAACGACGCGCCCATGCCGATTGTGATCGCCGCGGCCGACAGCGACGAGGCCTCACCGAGCACCATATTCACCACGTGCCGTGGGAGCGCGCCGAGCGCCATCCGGATGCCGATTTCCTTCGTGCGCTGCGCGACCGAGTACGCCATCAGGCCGTACATTCCAACCGAGGCGAGCACCAACGCGAGGATGCCGAACGCAGACGTGAGCGATACGAGCAGCCGCTCGTCGGCGAGATCCGAATCGATCTGATCCTGTTGCGTTCGAACATTCACCAGCGGCAGCGCGGGATCGGCGACATGCACGGCGCGGCGCACGGCCGGAACGATCGCCTCCGGGTTCGTGTGCGTGCGAATCTGGTACGTCAGCCGCCGCACCTGCCGTTGTTGCACGTACGGAACGAGGAACTGCGGAGGAGGCGCTCCGTGGAGATCGGCGTAGAGCGTGTCGCCGCACACCCCGACGATTTCGAGCGGGTCGCTGGTCAACACGTCGCCGTAGCCGGCGTACACGCCGACGGAGACGTACTTCCCGATCGGACTCTGATTCGGAAATCGTGTTGCGGCGAGGCGCTGATTGATGACCGCGACCTTCGGCGACAGCGCAGTGTCGGCGCCGTTGAATCCTCGTCCGGCATTGATCGGGATGCCGAGCGTGTCGAAGAAGTGGACGCCGACGGCGTTGTAGGGTTCGGTCTGATCCGTGCTCGCGTCGATCGCTTCACCCTGCGGCAGGAACTTGGTCTGCAAGTAGTCGCCGGCGAGATACGGGAGCTCGGCGGCAGACACAGACGCGACCCCCGGAATGTTGGCGATCGCCCGCTCCATCCGCTGATGGAACGCGACGCTCGCGGCGGCCGGATAGCGATTCTGCGGCAGGACGATCTGCGCGAGCAGCAGGCGGTCGGTGCGGAATCCGGGATTGACGGCGGTCAGTCCTGCAAGCGAACGCATGAAGAGACCGGCCCCGATGAGGAGCAGGGTGGCAAGCGCGATCTGGAATCCGACGACGGACTTTCCGACGAGGGCGCGGCGCCGGACGCCGTCGGCAATCTCCGTGCGCATGGCCGCCACAGCCGGCGCGGCGCCGAACAGGAGGCCGGTGGCGATCGAAATGAACGCGGTGAAAGCAAACATCTGCCAGTCGAACCGCGGCGTGAACGGCGCGGCGGCACGGCGTCCGACGTAGGCGATCGCCAATCCACCCGCGCCGCCAATCGCTGCGAGCATCAGGCTCTCGATCAGCATCTGCCGCAGGATGTGGAGGTGGCCGGCGCCGAGCGCGAGGCGCACGCTCATCTCACGCCGACGCTGCGCTCCGCGCGCCAGCATCAGCGTCGCGATGTTGGCGGCGGCGAGAAGCAAGACGAGGACGAGGAAAACCATCAACACCGATATCGGCGTCGCGAACGTGCGTTGCTGCGCGAAGAGGCCCCGGCTGCCGTCACGCAAGATCAGTTTCGGCACCCTCTCCCCGGCGTGAAGTGGCGTCGTCGCACGGACGATAGTGGAGAACTGCGTGTCGAGCGCGACCTGCGCGGCGGCGTCGCTCACGCCCGGTTTCGTGCGCGCGAGGATGCTGACGGCGCCCGCCGTCGGATTCGCCAGCCAATTCTTGCCGTCGGAAGACGGCGTCACGAGCGTCGCCTTCGCCAGTGCGACGATCACCGCCGGCGTTTGCGAGGGCAGCGTGCTGGCTGCGCCGGTGAAGCCTCGTGGATTCACGCCGACGATCGTGACCGGAATATCATTGAGTTTGATCGACTGTCCGAGCACTGCCGGCGACCGGGCGAACTCGCGCTCCCAGAACTCGTCGCTGATCACGACCACAGCTTCGCTGCCGGCAGTGTCGT
>QHWK01000466.1 GCA_003223775.1 Acidobacteriota bacterium | reverse complement strand
CCGCATCAGATCGTCGACCGTGAGCGCGGCGCGCGCGGGTTGTGCGGATCCGGACACCTGCCAGCCGCACTGGAGGACGAGGCACGCGGCCATCAGCCGCACGAAACGTCGAACCATGGTGCGGGAATTGTGCGTCCAAACCGTCGGCGGACGCTATACTGCACGCTTTCATTCGAAGCCAACACGCATTCCAGGAGGTATTTCCGTGCCCGACGTGACATCGCATGCACCCGGAGCGTTCTCGTGGCCCGAGCTGGGGACGACCGATCAGAAGGCGGGTGCGGCGTTCTATGCCGCGCTGTTCGGCTGGACGATCAACGATCAACCGATGGGCCCTGGCGAGACCTACACGATGTTGGAGATGCGCGGCCGCCCGGTGGCGGCGGCCTACACGCTTCGCGCGGAGGAGAAGCAGAGCGGCGCGCCGCCGCACTGGAACAACTACGTCACGGTGAAGAGCGCCGACGAGGCGGCGACGAAGGCGCAGTCGCTCGGCGCGACGGTGCTGGCGCCGGCGTTCGACGTGATGGACGTCGGGCGGATGGCGGTGCTGCAGGATCCGACCGGCGCGGTGTTCCAGGTGTGGGAGCCGAAGAAGCACGTCGGCGCGATGATCACTAACGAGCCCGGCGCCCTCTGCTGGACGGAGCTCACGACGAGCGATCTGAGGGCTGCCGAATCGTTCTACACGGGCCTCTTCGGCTGGACCGCAAAGCGCAGCGACCCGGCGGCGGGCATGGAATACACCGAGATGAACAACAACGGGCAGTCGGGCGTTGGCATGATGCCGAAGCCGCCTCAGATGCCGGCGCAGGTTCCGTCCTACTGGATGCCGTACTTCATGGTGAGCGACGTCGACGCGAGCGCGGGCAAAGCGAAGCGGCTCGGCGCGAAGCTGATGGTGCCGCCGCAGGACATCCCGAAGGTGGGCCGCTTCTCCGTCGTCGCCGACCCGCAGGGAGCGGTGTTTGCGATCTTCGCGCCGGCCGCGCGCTGAACCCGGACGATCGCGCAATTAAGAATTTGGAATGAAGAATTTGGAATTCGTGTCACGCTGTCGCGCTGCCTGGCGGCGTTGCAGCCGTGATCACGAATTCCTCATTCCAAATTCCTAATTCTTAATTCAACGATTCGGTACCACGCACCCGTGCTGCGGGAAGGTCGAGCCGTTGCGCGTGAGGCCGTTCGAGTACTCGGGCTGCACCCAGAAGCCGCCCTTCGTCATCTGATACAGGTTGTGCCACGCGCACTTGTCGTCGGCCTCGTAGCCGGCGGCGTCGTACCACGCGTTCACGCCGTTGTCGCCCGGATCGGTGACCGCCTCGCGGATCTCGTGGCTCGTGACGATCGTCAGCATGTCGGCCACGGTGAGCGACGAGAGCTTGCACGCGCTGCAGTTCAGATACGGGAACGCCGCGTACTTGATCTGCATCGAGCCGTAGGTGAAGTGGCTGTGATAGCCGCAGAAGGCGGAGCACGACGCGCCGCCCTGCAGCGTGACGCGCATCCCCGGCGGCAGGTAGACGCCGTAGATCGTGTCGGTGCGCGCCGGCACCTTGCCCGCGTTGAAGAGGCCGGCGATGTAGTTGCGCAGGCTCCGGTCGGAGATGCTCGACTGCGTCGACGCGGTGTCGACGAAGGCGCCCCAGTTGGTCAGCGTGTTCGCGATCGGCGCGTTCGACCCGTACTGCTGGATCACCTCGTAGTCGTCGGTGCTCGAGTTGTCCCAGTTGGCGTTGTCCGGGAAGTTCGTGATGAAGTCGTCGATCTGCGCCTGGATGTTCGCGTACTGCGCGGTGGTGCTGGTCGACGTCGCCGTCGAGCCGGCCACCGACGAGTTCCAGTAGATCGCCCAGAAACCTGCGTTCGCGATCTCGAGGCCGCCGTGATCGCTCAAATCACCCGAGCCGAAGCTCGGAGGAAAGACGGCCGTCCCCTGCTGCGGCGGCGCGATCGTTGGCTGGCGGTCGTGCGGATTGTGCAGCACCGCGGGACCTGGCAGGACGTGGATCGTCTCCCCCGTGTCAGAATGATCGATGAACGGATTGCCGCCGCCCTGGCTGTACATCTGGCCGCCGGCGATCAGGGACAGAGCGGCGCACGCGAACACGAGTCGCTTCATCAGACCCCCTTATGAAGACGTAACGAGGAAGATCGATTATACGAACGGAGCACGAGGTCATGTTCACAAGAAAGCCGATGACGATCCCGTCAGCAGCTGAAACGTTGCCAGGACGTGCAGATCGGATGAGCATTTCGGATTTGCACTTCGTGAATCGGAATCGTGTGTCGCCGCCGTTTCCCGACGGCCTCGCGCGCGCGATGTTCGGGATGGGCTGCTTCTGGGGCGCGGAGCGGAAGTTCTGGCAACTGCGCGGCGTATACAGCACAGCTGTCGGCTACGCCGCGGGACACACGCCGAATCCCACCTACCACGAAGTATGCACCGGCATGACGGGACACAACGAAGTCGTCCTCGTCGTGTTCGATCCGGCCGCAATCTCGTACGAGCAGCTGCTGAAGACGTTCTGGGAGAACCACGATCCGACGCAGGGGATGCGGCAGGGGAACGACACCGGCACGCAGTATCGATCCGGGATCTATTTCTTCGACGAGGCGCAGCGGCGCGCCGCCGAAGCGTCGCGCGACGCGTTTCAGAAACAGCTGAGCGGCGCCGGCTACGGCACGATCACCACCGAGATCCGCGAGGCGCCCGAGTTCTACTACGCGGAGGACTACCACCAGCAGTACCTCGCGAAGAATCCCGACGGCTACTGCGGCCTCGGCGGCACCGGCGTCACCTGCCCCGTCGGCGTCGGAGCCACCGCGTGACCGACGACGTGAGACGGAGAACACGCAGAGCTCGCAGAACAGTGACGTGGATTGCGTTCTCTGCGGTTTCTGCGTTGATCGTCGTGATCACCGCGCACGCCCAGCGCAGCGAGACGGCGGTGTTTGCCGGCGGCTGCTTCTGGAGCATGGAGCACGTCTTCGACGAGCTGCCCGGCGTCGTCTCGGTGACGGTCGGGTACGCCGGCGGCTCGGCGAGGCAGCCGACCTACGAACAGGTCGAGATGGGGATCACCGGCCACGCCGAGTCGGTGCAGGTCGTCTACGATTCCGACAAGATCGCGTACGAACAATTGCTCGACGCCTACTGGCACAACATCGATCCCACCGACGGCGCCGGGCAGTTCTGCGATCACGGCACGCAGTACCGGCCGATCATCTTCTACGGAGACGACGCCCAGCAGCGCGCGGCGCAGGCGTCGAAGGACGCGCTCGTGCGGTCGGGGCGCTTCGCGCGCGTGATGCCGCAGATCGCCGCGCTCACGACGTTCTGGCGCGCCGAGGACTATCACCAGCACTACTACAAGACGCACGCGGCCGCGTATCGCCTCTACCGCGTCGGCTGCGGGCGCGACGCGCGGCTGCGGCAGCTCTGGGGCGGGAGCAATTAACCCGCTTCCAATCGATCCGTACATCGAAACGATCGCCGCGGCCGTTCGCCGCACGCGCGCCGCGGTGGTGACCGCCGCGCCAGGCGCCGGCAAGACGACGCGCGTGCCGCCGGCGCTCGTCGGCGACGGTCCCGTGATTCTGCTGCAGCCGCGTCGCGTCGCGGCGCGCACGATCGCCGCGCGGATTGCCGCCGAGCGCGGCTGGACGCTCGGCCGCGAGGTCGGCTGGCAGGTCCGCTTCGAGCGCCGCTTCACGAGCGAGACGCGGCTCCTCGTCGTCACCGAAGGCGTGCTGACGGCGCGGCTGCAGCGCGATCCGCTCGCCTCCGAGTTCCGTACGATCGTGCTCGACGAGTTCCACGAGCGCAGCGTCCACGCCGACGTCGCCATCGCGCTCGCGCGGGAGGCGTGGCGCGCGCGGGAGGACCTTCGCATCGTCGTCATGTCGGCGACGCTCGATGCCGGCGCGGTGTCGGCGTTTCTCGGCCTCTGCCCGGTGATCGACGTCCCCGGCCGTACGCATCCGATCGACATCGCATACGCGCCGGGGCAGGCGGTGGCGGACGCCGCGATCGAGGCGCTCGGCGCCGGCGGCGGCGACGTCCTGTGCTTCCTGCCCGGCGCAGCGGAGATTCGACGCGCCATCGCCGACATCGCGCTGCGTGCCGCGGAGGTCGAGGTGCTGCCGCTGCACGGCTCGCTCGACGCCGACGAGCAGGAGCGCGCGCTCGGTCCATCGGCGCGCCGGCGCATCATCGTCGCGACCAATCTCGCGGAGACATCGGTGACCGTTCCCGGCGTCACGGCGGTCGTCGACAGCGGGCTGCAGAAGGTGGCGCGTTATGACGCCGAGCGCGGCATCGACAGTCTCGAAACCGAGCGCATCACCGCCGATGCCGCGGATCAACGCGCCGGCCGCGCCGGCCGCGTGGCGCCAGGACGCGTATGGCGCCTGTGGGACGCGCGCGATCGGCTGCGCCCGCATCGCGAGCCAGACATCAACCGGATCGATCTCGCCGGCACGGCGCTGGAGATTGTCGCGTGGGGCGGCGATCCGCGGACCCTCGAGTGGTTCGAGGCGCCGCCGCCGGGCGCGACCGACGCGGCGCTCGCGCTGCTCGCACGGCTTGGCCTGATTGAGCGCGACACGGCAGGCGTGCCCGCTGCTGTCGGAGCGCCACCTGCTGCCGCCGCGCGCCGCGACGACGCCGTCCGATCTCCTGTCCGCGCTCGACCGGTGGAGCGACATGCCGCCGCACGTGCAGCGCGCCGCGAAGAACATTGCGGATTACGGATTGCGGGCTGCGGATCGATTGCTGATTGACACAGAAGCCGCCTTTCTTCGCGCCGTGCTCGCGGGGTATCCCGATCGCGTGGCGCAGCGACGTTCGCCGACGTCGGCCGACGTGCTGCTTGCGTCCGGCACCGGCGCGACGATCGCGCGGGAAAGTGGAGTCGTTGGCGGCGAGTTCCTCGTCGCGCTCGACGTTCGGCAATCACCAATCCGCAGTCACTCCGCACTCCGCTATCCCGGAATCCGCAATCAATCCGCAATCCGCAACCCGCAATCCGCGATGATTTATCTCGCAAGCGTCGTCGAGCGGGAGTGGCTGCAGCCGACCTCGTCGGAAGTGGTCCATCGATTCGACGAGGCGAGCGGACGAGTGAAGGCGACCGCGATCGATCGCTACGACGCGTTGACGCTGGCCGAGCGGCCGGTCCCGGCCGATCCCGATATTGCGGCGCAGCTGCTCGCCGACGCGTGGCTCGCACGCGGGCCGCGCGCCGCCGACGAGCAGCTGCTGCGCCGGCTGCCGTTCGCCGGCAGGGACGCCGATCTCCCCGCGCTCGTGAGGACCGCCGCGCGCGGCGCGAAGACGATCGAAGCGATCGATCTCGCCAGCGCGCTGCCGGCGGACGTGCTCCGCGATCTCGATCGAGAGGCGCCGGAAGCGATCGTCGTGCCGAGCGGCCGGCGCGTGCGCCTCGAAT
>QHWK01000465.1 GCA_003223775.1 Acidobacteriota bacterium | reverse complement strand
CTTCCAGCGCTTCGCCGAAGTCGACCTGGCGATCGCGGCGGACGGCGAAGCGACGCTGCCGTCGCTCATCGACGCCGTGCGGCGCGCGACGACCGGCGATCGCAAGCGCGTCTTCGAGAGCCGCGGCGCGAAGCTCGCCGAGGCGAGCCGCGCGGCGCTCGACCGCGCGCGCCTCGAGGCGTCCTACGCGTGGGACGCGAGCCCGGTCAGCACCGCGCGCCTGTGCGCCGAGTTGTGGGGACAGATCAGGAACGAGGACTGGGCGCTCGTGAACGGCACCGGCGGCTGGGCGCCGAGGCTGTGGAACTTCGACAAGCCGTATCAGTGGATTGGCGCATCGGGCGGCGCCGGCGTCGGCTACGGAGCGCCCGCCGCCGTCGGCGCCGCGCTCGCGCACAAGCCGCACGGCCGGCTCGCCGTGAACATCCAGGCCGACGGCGATCTGATGTACGCGCCCGGCGTGCTGTGGACCGCCGCGCACCACCGCATTCCACTCCTGAGCGTGATGCACAACAACCGCGCGTATCACCAGGAGCTGATGCACGTGCAGAAGATGTGCAACCGCCACAGCCGCGGCATCGAGCGCGGGCGCATCGGCAGCGAGCTCGTCGATCCGCCGATCGACTACGCGAAGGTCGCGCAGGGGCTCGGCCTCCACGCCGAGGGGCCGATCACCGATCCGAACGAGGTCGGCCCCGCGATCGCGCGCGCGATGGCGAGCGTGAAGCGCGGCGAGCCCGCGCTCGTCGACGTCGTCTGCCAGCCGCGGTGACGCGATGAGGCGCGCCATCTTCGCCGCCGCGATCGCCGTCGTCGCCGCCGGCGCGGTCCAGGCGCAGCCGCCGTCGAGCGGTCAGCCCGCTGCAGCGCCGGCGGGCGACGCCGATCGCGGCAAGACCCTGTTCACCAGAAACGGCTGTTACCAGTGCCACAACTACGAAGGGCAGGGCGGCGCGGCGGGGCCGCGCATTGCGCCGAATCCGCTGCCATTCCGCGGGTTTGCCGCCTACGTCCGCGCGCCGCGCGGCGACATGCCGCCGTATACTGTGAAGGTCATGGCGGAGCAGGATCTCGCCGACGTGTATGCGTACCTGCGAACCCGTGCCCGGCCGCGCGACGTCTCGACCAATCCGCTCCTGTCCCGGTGAGGTGCTTATGCCGCGTGCGACGCTGACCCTTGCATTCGTGGCCGCGTTCCTTCCGTCGATGGCCGGCGCGCAGCCGGCGACGCCGCCGGCCGACGTGACGTTCAGCAGGGACGTCGCGCCGATTCTCCAGAAGGCGTGCCAGAACTGCCATCGGCCCGGCGCGATCGCGCCGATGTCGCTGCTCACGTATCAGGACGCGCGGCCATGGGCGCGATCGATCAAGGCGAAGGTGACGGCGCGCGAGATGCCGCCGTGGTACATCGATCGCCACGTCGGCATCACGAAGTTCAAGGACGACCCGTCGCTCACCGACGCCGAGATCGCGACCATCGCGAAATGGGTGGACGCCGGCGCGCCCGCGGGCAACCCGAGGGACCTGCCGGCGCCGCGCCAGTTCAGCGACATCGACAAGTGGCACATCGGCAAGCCGGACATGATCGTGTCGCTGCCCAAGCCGTACGAGCTGCGCGCCAACGGCCCCGACGAGTTCTACGACGTCGACGTCGATCCGGGCTTCAAGGAAGACATGTACATCAGCGCCGTCGAGACCAAGCCCGAGCCGTTCAGCTTCAAGGTGGTGCACCACGCGACGGCCAACATGATCGAAGACGAGGAGGCCGATCCGGTCGGCTTCTTCTTCAACGAGTACGCGCTCGGCAAGAACGGCGACATCTTCCCCGAAGGATCCGGCCGCCTGATCAAGGCCGGCTCGAAGATTCATTTCAATCTGCACCTGCACCCGAGCGGCGAGCGGTCGCTCGTCAACGTGTCGATCGGCTTCAAGCTGTATCCGAAAGGGGAGGTGCCGAAGCACGTCGCCTTCACGCAGCACATGGGCGACAACAACGATCTCGACATCCCGCCCGGACAGGTCGTGCGCACCGACGGCTACTTCCGGCTGCCGCGCGCGGCGGTCCTCTCCGCCTTCCAGCCGCACATGCACAACCGCGGCAAGGCGATGTGCATGGAAGCGATCTATCCCGACATCCGCGCCGATTCGGCGCGGCCGGGGCCAGCGCGCACCGAAACGCTCAACTGCGTCAGCAACTACCAGTTCGGCTGGCACATCACCTACCCGTACACCGACGACGTCGCGCCGGTTCTGCCGGCGGGCACGATCATTCACATCACCGCGTGGCACGACAACACGCCGGCGAACAAGTACAACCCGAACCCGCGCAACTGGGTCGGCTACGGCCAGCGCACGATCGACGAGATGAGCTTCGCGTGGGTGAGCCTCTTCTACATCGATGACGCGGAGTACCAGCAGCGCGTCGCGGCGCGGACGAAGACGAATGAGTAGAGTCGCCGTCGTGCTCGCGTTGGTCGCGGCATTTCATGTAGGGCGGCCCTTTCAGGGCCGCCAAGGCGAGGCTGAAAGCCTCGCCCTACAGCGTGTGTTCGCCCTTCAGCTGCCGACCGAGCTGCCCTCGACGAAGTTCAAGAGCGGCCAGGACGTCGTGCCGTACTTCGAGGGATGGATTCACAACAAGGACGGCAGCTTCGATCTCGTGTTCGGCTACTTCAATCGCAACTGGGAAGAGGAGCTCGCTATTCCCGCCGGCGCGGACAACATCGTCGAGCCGGGCGGACCGGATCGCGCGCAGCCGACGTACTTCCTGCCGCGGCGTCAGGGCTGGGTCTACCGCGTGCGCGTCCCGAGCGATTTCGGCAAAGGCGTCGTCACGTGGACGATCCGCGCCAACGGGAAGACGGAGAGAGCGTACGGCGAGCTGCTGCCGGTGGAAGAGATCACCGAGCGGATCGTGATGACGCGCGGGAACCTCAATCCCCACGTGGACGATCCGCGCCAACGGGAAGACGGAGAGAGCGTACGGCGAGCTGCTGCCGGTGGAAGAGATCACCGAGCGGATCGTGATGACGCGCGGGAACCTCAACCCGGGCGAGGACGATCCGAACAAGCCGCCGGCGATCACGATCGCGCCGATTGCCGCCGCGGCGATCGAGGCGCCGCTCGCGCTCACGGCCCTCGTCACCGACGACGGCCTGCCGAAGCCGCGGCCCGCGGCGCCCGTGCGGACGCCGGCCGCCGGCGACGCGACGACGATTCAGGCGCAGGCGAATTCGTCGGCGCCGGTGCGGCCGCGCGGCCTCAACGTGACGTGGATGCAGCTGCGCGGGCCGGCCAGAGTTCGCTTCGACCCGGCGGGCGCGATCCCGGTCGCGAACGGACGAGCGGAAGCCTCCGCGCGGTTCGCCGAGCGCGGCACCTACGTCTTGCGCGCGACGGCGAACGACGGCGCGCTCGCGACGAGGACCGAGGTGACGATCACGGTCGGGGCAGGATCGACCGCGCAACGATGATCCTGGATCAGATCCAGGATCGGATCCAGGATCTGATCCTGGATCGATCTCTGCTCCAGGCGGCCGGCTGGCGCTCGCGTTGCAACATCCTCCGTCCCAAGGAGGACTTGCAATGCCCATCTGGCTCATCGCGGCCGCGCTCGCAGCGCAGACGGCACAGGCCGCACCTCAGCCGAAAGACACTGGGAAAACGCCCGACAAGGTCACGATCACGGGCTGCGTGGAGCGCGCCGATCAGGTCGCGTCGCCCGCGGCAACGCTCGGCACCACGGTGGACAGCCTGACGTTCGTGCTGAGGACGCCACCGACCGAGACGGTTGGAACGAGCGGGTCCGCGCGCCCGGCGACCGACAAGGGCTACCGCCTCGACGGCGACATCGCGAAGATCAATCCGCACGTCGGCCACAAAGTGGAGATCAGCGGATACGTGACCGAGCCGGCGGCCACCGCCAGCGGGACCGCGGGGTCGGCCGAAGGCCCGAAGGTGAAAGTCGAATCGATCAGGATGATTGCGGAGACGTGCGGGCGGTAGGCCGGACAGCGCAATTAAGAATTTGGATTCTCTTTCTCGACCTGCCAGTCCTGCAGCGGCTGCGGCCCCGGCTTGATGCCTTCGAGGTCGGGGTCGACGCCGTTCGCCCGCGTCGGTGAATTCGCCTTCTGAGCGGCGGTCTCGAGCCGCTTGGCCTGCTTCTCATTGCGCCGCTCTTGCCGCTGGCGCTCACGCTGCCGTTTCTGTTGGGATGGGCGCGACTTGTTCACGCCACAATTGTACGACGAGACGGCCGTCAGTTCATAATGATCCGTGCCGTTTGCGAGCCTCGCCCTCCATCCCGATCTGCTGAAAGGCCTCAAAGACCTCGGGTTCACGCGTCCCACCGCGATTCAAGCCGACGCGATTCCGCTGGCGCTCGGCGGACGGGATCTGCTCGCGTGTGCAGTGACCGGCAGCGGCAAGACCGCGGCGTTCCTGCTGCCCATCCTGCACCGCCTCATCCCTGAGCCGCGCGGGACGACGCGCGCGCTCGTGCTGACGCCGACGCGCGAGCTGGCGGCGCAGATCGTCGAGGATCTCGACGACCTCGCCGTCCACACGCCGATCAGCGCGGCCGCCGTCTTCGGCGGCGTCGGCATGGGCCCGCAGGAGCACGCGTTCAGGAGCGGAGTGGACGTGATCGTCGGCACGCCCGGACGGCTGCTCGATCACTTCACGCGGCCGTACGCGAAGCTCGCCGGCCTGCGCTAT
>QHWK01000464.1 GCA_003223775.1 Acidobacteriota bacterium | reverse complement strand
GATCTCCGACACGAGGATGTGATAGGGGTCGTCGGTCTGGCGCCACGGCAGGTCGCGCCCGTGGCGGCGGTACCACGTCAGCAGGCGGCGGCGGAAGCGGCGACGCGCGGCCGCCACCGGGATCGGCAGCTTCGTAGATGCCATAATGGCGTCCCGACGTGAAGATCTACACGCGAACCGGCGACACGGGCGAGACGTCGCTCTTCGACGGCACCCGCGCGCGCAAGGACGATCCGCGCGTGGACGCGTACGGCGAGGTCGACGAGCTGAACGCCTGGCTCGGCCTCGTCCGCGCGTCGTCTCCGGGCGCGCCCGTCGACGCCGAGGTCGCGGCCATCCAGCGCGATCTCTTCGCGCTCGGCGCGCAGCTCGCCGATCCGGCCGACAAGCTCGCCGCGCGCGTCACGAAGGCGATCGTCTCCGACGCGGAGGTGGCGCGGCTCGAGCAGACGATCGATCGGCTCGACGCGGCGCTGCCGCCGCTGCGCCGCTTCGTGCTCGCCGGCGGCACGCCGGCCGGCGCCGCGCTGCACGTCGCGCGCACCGTGTGCCGCCGCGCCGAGCGCCGCATCGTCGCGCTCGATCCGCCCGTCGATCCCGTGCTCGTGCGATACATCAACCGCCTCTCGGACCTGCTCTTCGTCCTCGCGCGCTCGGTCAATCACCGCAGCGGCATCACTGAGACCGAATGGTGACGATTCTCAATTCTTAATTGCGCTCGACGGCGTTCTTGACGGCCTCGTACACGGTGCGCGCGAGCTCCTGCGAGACGCGCTCCCGGATGGCGCCGCACTCGACCAGGACGGTGCCGCTGACCGTCTCGATCGCCACGTCCCAGCGATCGCGCGCGATCCCCTCCGGCCGATCCTCGAAGCTGGTCGGCCGCCGATCGACCGCCTCCGGGTGGCGCGTCGACACGGCCGCCGCGATCGGCGCGCCGTTGATCAGCACGCGGACGGCGGCGATCAGATCCTTGTCGATCGATCGATCCCCGTAGTAGAAGCGCGACGCGTCGGCGCTGAAGAGCACGAGGTCGTCGCCCGCGGGAATCTCCGCAACAATGGTCCGTCCGAGCGCGCGCTCGGAGTCGCGCAGGCGGCGCCGCCGGCGCCGGTACGCCTGCAGCGTCGTCGCGAGGCTCGCCGCCGCCACGAGCAGCGCGAGCGCGACCAGCGCGGCGAACAGGTCACGCATATCGGACTAAAATGCCGTCGTGGCGCTCTGGCCCGAGCCGCTGACGCGCGCGTACGCGGCGTGCGAGGCGCTGGCGCGGTCGCACTACGAGAATTTTCCGGTGGCGTCGCAGCTGCTGCCGGCGCCGATGCGCCCGCACGTCGCCGCCGTCTACGCGTTCGCGCGAGTCGCCGACGACATCGCCGACGAGGGATCCGCGCCGGCTTCCGATCGGCTGGCGCAGCTGAACGCCTGGCGGCGCCGCCTGCACGCCGCCGTCACGGTGGAGAGCGCCGAGGGCGCGCCTCACGAGCACGAGGACCTCATCGTCGCCGCGCTGGCGCATTCGATCCGATCGCTCGATCTGCCGATGGCGTTGTTCGACGATCTCGTGAGCGCGTTCGGTCAGGATACCATGACGACGCGCTACGCTTCGTGGAGCGACGTGTTCGACTATTGCCGCCGGTCGGCGAACCCGGTCGGCCGACTCGTGCTCCGAATTGCCGGCCACCGCGACGAGGCGCTCGATCGATCGTCCGATGCGCTGTGCACCGCGCTGCAGCTCGCGAATTTCTGGCAGGACTTCGGCCGGCAGTGCGTGGCCGTCACGCGCGAACAGTTCGCCGCGGGCCGCGCCGTCTGCGACGGCGTGCGCGGACGGCTGCGCTACGAGCTGCGGCTCACGTGGCTCGGCGGCCAGCGCATTCTCGAGCGGGTGGATCGCGCGCGGCGCGAGCTGCTCACCTATCGGCCGACGCTCGGCGGCGGCGACGTGCCGGTGATCCTCTGGCGCGCGCTGCGCTGGAGCGCGCACGTCTGATGGCGCGCAAGACCAGCTTCTACTACTCGTTCCTGGTGCTGCCGCCCGAGCAGCGCCGCGCGATCATCGCCGTCTGGGATTTCTGCCGCGCCGTGGACGATGCAGTGGACGAAGAGGCGGTGGTGGCCGGCGCACCGACCGGCCGGGCGGCGGTGGCGTTCTGGCGCGAGGAGCTCGCGCGCGCCTTCGACGGCCGCGAACCGGCGACCGACGCGGCGCGGCGGCTGCAGCCGCTCGTCGCCGCCTTCGATCTCCCGCGACAGGCGTTCGAGGACGTCATCGACGGCGTCGCCATGGATCTCGACACGATGCGCTACGAAACGTTCGACGATCTGCTGCAGTACTGCCGGCGCGTGGCGTCGGCGGTCGGCCTGATCTGCATCCGCGTCTTCGGGTGCCGCGACGAGCGCGCCTGCGCGTATGCGCTCGATCTGGGCGTCGCGCTGCAGCTCACCAACATCCTGCGCGACGTCAAGGATGACTACGCGCGAGGCCGCGTCTACCTGCCGCTCGCCGATCTGCGCGCCTGCGGCTGCACCGTGGACGATCTCTCCGCGGGCGTGGCGAGCGAGCCGGTGCGCCGGGTCGTCGCGTTCGAGTGCCGGCGCGCGCACGACTTCTACGCGCGTGCGCGGCGGGCGCTGCCCGACGCCGATCGGCAGCGGCTCGTGTCGGCTGAGATCATGCGCGCCGTCTACTTCGAAACGCTGCGGCGGATCGAGCGGAGCGGCCACGACGTGTTTACCGCGCGCGCGCGCGTGCCGAAGCCGATCCAGGCCTTCATCGCGTTGAGGCAATGGCTGTGGACGTGAACCGATTCGACGTCGTGGTCATCGGCGCCGGCTTCGCGGGGCTGAGCGCGGCGGCCCGCCTGGCCTCGCGCGGCGCGCGGCCGCTCGTCGTCGAGGCGCGCAGCCGGCTCGGCGGCCGCGCGACGGCGTTCGCCGACCGCGAGACCGGTGCGCTCGTGGACAACGGCCAGCACGTCCTCCTCGGCTGCTACCGCGAGACGTTCGCGTTTCTCCGCGAGATCGGCGCCGCAGACAACGTGCGCCTCGATCGCCAGCTCGCGGTGACGATGATCGATCGCGAGGGGCGGAAGTCGCGGCTGTCGTGCCCGCCGCTGCCGCCGCCGCTGCACCTGCTCGCGGGCGTCCTCGAGTGGAGCGCGCTGTCGTGGCGCGATCGGCTGTCGATCGCCGCGATGGCGACGCCGCTCAAGAACGCGCGCCGCGAGCTGGCCGGCGGGCCGGTCAAGGCGGCGTCGGCGGACGAGACGGTCGAGCAGTGGCTCGTGCGCAACGGGCAGACGCCGCGGCTGCGCGAGATGCTGTGGCATCCGCTCGCGCTCGCCGCGCTCAACCAGCCGGCGGAGCGCGCGGCGGCGCCGCCGTTTGCGCGCGTGCTCGCGGAGATGTTCGGCGGCGACGCGGAAGGCGCGGCGATCGCGCTGCCGATCGCGCCGCTGCACGCGATGTACGCCGAGCCGGCGCGCGCGCACATCGAGCGCCGCGGCGGCGAGGTGCGCGCCGGCGCCGCTGCGACCGTCGTCACCGACGTCGACGGCGGCGCGGTGACCGCCGTCCGCGTCGGCAGCGACACCATCGGCACCGCGCGCGTCGTCTCGGCCGTTCCGTGGTTCGCGTTCGGCGACCTCTTCGATCGCGAGCCGCCTTCGCTTCGCGCGACGATCGATCGGACGCGCCGCATGGCGCCCTCGCCGATCGTCAGCGTCAACCTCTGGTTCGATCGACCGATCTTCGACGAGCCGTTCATCGGGCTGCCCGGGCGGGCGATGCAGTGGGCGTTCAACAAGTCGGCCGAAGGCGGCGACGCGCACGGCGGACATGAGGCCGCCGCGCCAGGGGAAGCGCACGTGTCGCTCGTGTCGAGCGGCGCCGACGCGATGCTCGCGCGGACGAACGAGGATCTGATTCGCGCGGCGCACGACGAGCTGCTGCACGCGCTGCCCGCTTCGCGCGCCGCGAGGCTCCTGCGCGGCACGGTCGTCCGCGAGCCGCGCGCGACCTTCTCGCTCGCGCCGGGCCAGCCGCCGCGGCCGCCGGCCGAAACCGGCGTCAAAGGGCTGGTGCTCGCCGGCGATTGGATCGACACCGGCCTGCCGGCTACGATCGAGAGCGCGGTTCGAAGCGGGCATCACGCCGCGGAATTGTCGATCGCGCACTGAGAGAGGCACGCGGCCGTGTGTAGCGCAGGCCTTCAGGCCGGCCCACGGCCGCGGCAGCCCTAAAGGGCTGCGCTACCGATGTCACGATGAGATCAGTCGTCGTCCACTACAAAGAGCTCGCGCTGAAGGGGAAGAACCGGCCCTGGTTCATCCGGCTGCTCGTGCGCAACCTGAAGGGTGCGCTCGCGGGGCTGCACGTGGCGGCGGTGCGCTCGGTGATGGGACGCATCGAGATCGAGCTCGGCGACGAGACGCCGTGGGAGGAGGCGCGGGCGCGGCTCGCGCGCGTGTTCGGCATCGCGAACTTCTCGGCGGCGAACCGCGGGCCGCACGACTTCGCGGCGCTGGCGGCGTCGATTCTCGCGGATCTGGGCCGCCGCGAAGCGGCGTCGTTCCGCGTGTCCGCGACGCGCGCCGACAAGCGGCTGCCGTTCACCTCGCCGCAGGTCGAGCGGGAAGTCGGCGGCCTCATCAAGGAGGCGAAGGGCTGGCGCGTCGATCTCGAACATCCGGCGCTCACGATTCACGTCGAGATGCTGCCCGACGGCGCGTTCTATTTCTTCGGCAAGGAGCCGGGCGCCGGTGGCATGCCGAGCGGCACCGGCGGGCGCGTCGCGTGCCTGCTCTCGGGCGGCATCGACTCGCCGGTCGCCGCGTACCGGATGATGCGCCGCGGCTGCTCAGTGCTGCTGATTCATTTCCACAGCTATCCGATTCTGTCGCGCGCGTCGCAGGAGAAGGTGCGCGAGATCGCGGCGCTTCTGACCAAGCACCAGCTGCGCTCGAGGCTCGTGCTCGTCCCCTTCGGCGAGCTGCAGCAGCAGGTCGTCCTCGCGGTGCCGCCCCCTCTGCGCGTGGTGATTTACCGGCGGCTGATGCTGCGCATCGCCGAGCGCCTCGCGCGCAAGGCGCATGCGCGCGCGCTCGTCACCGGCGAGGTGATCGGCCAGGTGGCGTCGCAGACGCTCGAGAACATGACGGCGATCGCGCAGGCGACGCCGCTGCAGATCCTGCGGCCGCTCGTCGGCATGGACAAGGACGAGATCAGCGCCGAAGCGGAGCGCATCGGCACGTTCCCGATCTCGATCATCCCGGATCAGGACTGCTGCACGCTCTTCACGCCGAAGCATCCGGCGACGCGCGCGCGGCTGCCGGAAGTCGAGGCGGCGGAGCAGGCGCTGCCGATCGACGACATGATCGCCGCGGCGCTCGGGGCGGCGGCCGTCGAAGATTTCCGTTTCCCGGTGCTAGAATATGCGGTTGCCCGGAGGCGAGGAGACCCATCATGACAGCGACGCTGATCTTTCAGTCCGTCAAGGAGATGACCGACGCCGTCAAGCCGGCGGCCACTGTGCTCACCGACCGCGTGAGCGTCACGAGCGCCGCCTCCGTCACCGGCGATGTGATCGATCGGCTCGTATGGACAGCGGTGTTCGGCGGCGACGCGGAGCTGAAAGGCACGGCGCGCTGGATCCTGCGCAGCCTCGCCGCCGCGGCCGGCATTCGCCCGGCGTCGATTCACGATCTCTACATGGCGATGGGCAAAGGGGCGGCGGCCGGCTTCACCGTCCCCGCGATCAACGTGCGCGCGATGGCGTACGACACGGCGCGCGCGGTCGTGCGATCGGCGAAGGCGACGAGCGCCGGCGCGTTCATCTTCGAGATCGCGCGGTCGGAGATCGGCTACACGGAGCAGCGGCCGCACGAGTACGCGGCGGTCGTCCTCGGCGCCGCGCTGCGCGAGGGCTTCGCCGGCCCGATCTTCATCCAGGGCGATCACGTCCAGACCAACGCGAAGAAGTTCAACAGCCCCGAGCGCGACAAGGAGATCGACGGGCTGCGCGCGCTGATCAAAGAGGAGATCGCCGCCGGCTTCTACAACATCGACATCGACACGTCGACGCTGGTGGACCTCTCGAAGCCGACGCTCGCCGAGCAGCAGGAGGTGAACGTCCAGCTGGCCGCCGACTTCACGGCGTTCATCCGGCAGCAGGAGCCGCAGGACGTCACGGTGTCGGTCGGCGGCGAGATCGGCGAGGTGGGCGGCAAGAACTCCGACGTCCACGAGCTGCACGCCTATATGGACGGCTACAACGCGGCGCAACGCGGACGGCACGGTGCGGACCGACGTGAAGATCGACTTGAATACGCTTGCGGAGCTGTCGCGCGTGGCGCGCGAGGAATACGGGCTCGCCGGCGCCGTCCAGCACGGCGCCTCGACGCTGCCGCCCGAGGCGTTCGACGCCTTTCCGCGCGTCGGCGCCTGCGAGATTCACCTTGCGACCGATTTCCAGAACATGATTTACGAGCACCCGCAGTTTCCGGCGGATCTGAAAGCGGAGATGTACGCCTGGCTGCGCGAGCACGCCCTCGAGGAGCGCAAGCCGAAGGACACCGAGGAGCAGTTCCTCTACAAGGCGCGCAAGAAGGCGCTCGGCCCGTTCAAGCGGAAGATGTGGGAGCTCGACGACGAGGCGCGGCGCGCGATCGGGCGGACGCTCGAGGAGCAGTTCACGTTCCTCATGACCAAGCTGAAGATCCCCGGCACGGCGCCGGTCGTCGCGCGCTTCGTCAAGGCGCCCGCCGTGGCGATCGATCGCGAGAAGGAGATCGTCGCGGCCGGCGGCAAGATCACCGCGGCCGAGAAGAAAGCCGAAGGGCTCGCCGATTAACCTCCGAATTTTCGCGCTGCTCGTCGCCGCGTCGTCGGCCGCGTGCGCGGCGCACCACACGACCACCGGCCTCGTCCTGCAGGTCGATCGCGCCGCGTCGGTCGTGACGATCTCGCACGACGCGTTTCCGGGCTTCATGGACGCGATGGCGATGCCGTTCGACGTCCGCGGCGCCGCGCGCTCGGCGGCGCTGGCGCCGGGCGACCGCGTGCGCTTTCGTCTCGCCGTGAAGGGCGGGCGCTCGTGGGTGGATCGCGTGGAGGTGGTCTCGGCGCCCGCCGTGGACGCGGGCCTGCAGCAGACGCCCGCCGCGCCGGCGCTCGTGCCGGTGGGCGCGAAGATCCCCGACTTCGAGCTCGTCGATCAGGCGAACGCGGTTGTCTCGCTGTCGGCGCTCCACGGCAAGGTGGTCGCCGCCACGTTCATCTACTCGCGCTGCCCGCTGCCGGACTACTGCCCGCGCATGGTCGACAATTTCCGCGCGGTGCGCGACCGCTTCGCCGCGCGCATGGACCGCGACCTCGCGCTCCTGACGATCAGCTTCGATCCGAAGTACGACACGCCGCCAGTCCTCGCGCGCTATGCGGCGGCGCGCCGCGCCGGCGGGCCCGGCTGGCACTTCCTCACCGGCGACGCGGCGAAGATCGAGCGCGTCTGCAACGCGTTCGGGATTCAGTACTGGCCGGAGGAAGGCCTGATCACGCACTCGCTGCAGACGGCGGTGGTCGATCGCGACGGCCGCCTGGCGGCGACCGTCGAAGGGAAGGATTTCACGCCGCAGCAGCTCGCCGATCTCGTCGGCGCTGTGCTCGATCGCGCGCCATGACGGCGGCTCAATTCTTCGACGCGCCCGCCGTCGTCGACTGCATCTGCGGCAGGTTCGCGTCGGCGCCCGCCCAGGCTTTCGCCGCGAGGCCGCGCATGCTCTGCGCTTCGCTCGTCCGCCCGAGGCCGTCGAGCGAGGCGGCGAGGCCGAAGTACGCGCGGCCGCTGCCGGGCTCGCGCGTCAGCGTCTCGCGGTACGCCTTGTCGGCCGCCGCGAAATCGCCGAGCGCCAACGCGACGTTCGCCCATCCCTCGACGACCGGACGCGGATATGCCGGCGGCTCGGTGTACATCAGCGCCGCCTCGCGATCCGCCGCCTTGCGATACAGCTCGTAGCCCTTCTTCCGATCGCCGCCGCGCGCCGCGATCGCCGCCTCGAGCTCCTGCGCCGCAATCGCAATCGGCTCTTTTCCCGACGTGACGGCGGACAGATCCTTCTGCATCTCGCCGAGCGTCGTCTTCGCGCGATCGAGCTGGCCGGTATTTGCCTGCGCGAGGCCGATCGCCCAGTGGCGAAGTAGCCCTGACGCCAGACGCCGCGCTGGTTGCTGCCGGCGCGCTCGCGCGGGTTTTCCTTGAACGTGAACAGCTGCTGCACCCACTTCATCGACTCGTCGTAGCGGCCGCCGAGGTTCAGTGCATGGATGAGGAAGTGCACGTTGTGCCCGTGATGGCCCGTCGGGTAGAGCGAATCGGAGTCGATCCAGCGCTGCTCGACGGCGGCGGCGCCGGAAAACGCGGAGATCGCCGCCTGAATCCTGTCGCTCTGCGCGTAGATGTGCCCCGGCATGTGCAGCGCGTGCGGGATGTTGGTGACGAGGCCGGCGTAGCGCGCGTTCGCGTGCCACGCCCTCTCCGGCGTCTTGCTGCCTTCGTAGGCGTGAATCAGATAGTGGTGCGCCCCGAAATGCGCGTCGTCTTTCTTCACGACCTCTTCGAGGAGGCCGATCGCTTCCATCGTGTGCGTGCGCGGCTCCTTCGTCACCGAATCGAACCCGTCGTCCAGCGCGAGGCCGAGCATCGCCTTCGCCTCGAGATCGTCGGGATACGCGGCGGCCAGCTTCCGAAGGCCCGCGATATAGGCGGCGTCGGCCGCGCTCTTCGGGCCGGGCGCGCGCCGCGCCGCCTGCGCCTCGATGTACAGCCGCTCCCGCGGCGTCACGCCGCCGCGCAGGTCCATCGCCTTCGCGATCGCCTCCCGCGCGCGCACCTGCGGATCGATCGCAGCGCCGTTCGCCGTCCGCCGCACCGTGGCGTCGCCGCTCTCGGCGCCGGTTGCCGCCGCCTCGCCGGACGCGACGGCGCCGCGCGATCCGACGTTCGACGAGTCGCGCAGCAGCTGGAACGCGGGCCGGTAGTCGCCCGCCGCGCTCAGCGCGATGCACCAGTCGGCCATCGCCATCTTCGGGTCGAACTCGAGGGCCTGCAGGCACGAGCGCTCCGACTCCACGAACCAGAACGAGTGAATCTGCGAGACGCCCTGGAGGAAAAACGTCCGCGCGTCCTCCGACGTCGTCGTCGCGGGAAAATCCTTCGTGACGCCCATGCCGGGCAAGCGCTTCGCGGGCAGCAGCGGCTGCGCGCCCGGCGGAACCGCGCAGAGATCCGGCTCCTTCGGCGCCTGCGCCTGCCTGTTTTTCGCGATCACGCCAGAGGTGGTTACGGCGACGAGGGCCAGGAGAAGCGCGGCGAAGGACAGCTGTTTCATAGCGGATCAGTATAGGCAATCGGCCGCAGGCTCTGCGGAAAAACCCGAAACCGACAACCTGTACGCTGTCTCGAATCGTAAGTTAACCGGCAATTCTTTCCTTAAATCCGTGCAGCATGTGGCGATCGCGTCCCACGCACAAACGACGAAACGTGTTCTCTCATGATCCAAACGATACGTTGATGTAATCCACCTGCGCGCATGG
>QHWK01000463.1 GCA_003223775.1 Acidobacteriota bacterium | reverse complement strand
GCCGAGCTCGTCGTGCCTATTCGCATCGTCGCCGCGCCGCCGGACGTCACCGAGTCGCTGAATTGCAGGTGCACCGAATCGTTGCTCTGCGCGTTGTTCTGCGCGCGGATGCGCACCCAGATGTGATACGCGGCGCCCGCCACCGCTGAGAACGTCGTCTCGAAGTAGTTGGTCGGGCTCGCGAGCGCGGGCGAGATCTTCGCGGCGCCGTGATCGGCGTTCGCGAGCGCGGAGCCGCCGGCCGCCGTGCCATCGGCGAGCGGCGCCCAGTTGCCGTGCAGGTTCGCGGCCGGCACGCGCGACGCCCACATGACGACGGTCGTCGCGCCGCTCGGCGGCGGCGGCGGCGCCGGCCCCGTCCCAGACGTCGTGAAGCTCCAGATCGGCCCCGTCTTCGTCATGAGCGCCGCGGTCTTCGACACGATCTTCCAGTAGTAGGTCGTCCCCGGCGTCAGCGCCGGCAGCACGAACGACTGCATCTGCGTCGTCGTCTGGCTCGGCCCGAGCGGCTGATCGGGCGCCAGGAGCGTGGTCGCCGTCGGATCGGTGCCGAAGTAGACGTCGTACAGGTGCGCCCACGGCCCGCCGTACCACACGAGCGTCTGGCCGCTCGTCGGTACGTCGGTCGCGCCGTTCGCAATCGACTGATACACCGGCTTGTCCGGCGGCAACGGAACGAACGGCGTCGTCTCGGCGTTGCCCGTCGAATTGTTCCACTTGCGCTCGAACTGATCGACGAACCAGGTGAAGATCGCCGGCTTCGTCGTGAAGTAGTTGTGCTCCTGCTGCGAATTGGCCGAGGGCGACGTCCAGTTCGACGATCCGAAGATCGTCATCTTCTGGCCGTAGAGGATGATCAGCTTCTCGTGGTTCTCGCCGGCCGCCGCGCGGACGCGCATCGGGATGCCGGCGGCGTACATCCGGTCCATGTTCCAGGCGACCCACAAGCGGCTCACCATGCGGTACTCGTTGGTCTCGCCGATGTAGCGCACGGGGACGCCGCGCTGCTTGGCGGCGATCATCGCGTCGCTGTGGCGCTTGTCGGTGACGCGGAACATGATCACGTCGAGCTGCTGCTGCTCTGCGTTGTAGCGGTTCACGGCGCGCGTGGCGTAGTCCTGCCCCGGCGGGAAGTTCATGTCGGCGCTGATCGTGAACGTCGGATACGCGCGCGTGCGCGACGACACGTTCGCGTAGACGCTGTAGTTCGCCGCGTCGGTCCACAGGTTGTCGAACTTCGTCTTGAACGAGTTGACGATCGCCGGATCGTCCTCGAAGAAGATCGTCTCGCTCACGTAGTTGGTGTATGGCGCGACGGGCACGAACGCGTTGTCGCTGTAGTTCGCCGATCCAAACTCGACGAGGTTCTGTCCCGCGAACAGCATCATCTTGAAGTGCATGATGCCGCCCGCCGTCTTCTTCACCATCGGGATGCCGGCCGCCTGCAGCGTGTCGAGGCTCGTCTTGTTCAGCGGATACGTCGGGTTCGCTCGCGGATCCATCAGCACGCGCACCGGCACGCCGGCGTTCCAGCGGTTGATGAGGTGACTGACGTAGCGCTGGTCCTCCATGAACCAGAAACCGACGTCGATGCCGATCCGTTCGTTGTCGATGAGCGCGAGGAGCTGCGTGCGGCAGTTGGTGAACGACGAATCGCAGAGCGTTTCGGCCGAGGCGCCGCGCGGTGCGGCGCCCCAGAGCACGGCCATACACGCACTGATGAGCAATCGTCTGACGAGATGTGGTTGCGTAGGCACGCCGGGCTTACGGAGCGAACGCGGTGCCAGCGGTCGATCGTGCGCACCTTCGCGCGTCCGCGTGCGTTGTTACACCTTCTTTGCGCTATACACCGGGAAAGAACTACGTGAATTGATGCGTTACGCTACTGAAGATTTCGGAGAGACTGATCGCGACGGCGGCGCTGGCGCGCTGCGGACACCCATCACGTAACCCGCGAAATAGCAGAGCATTGCGGCGCGCCGCATCGCTTCCACGCGATTGGCCGTGAGCGCCGCGAGGACGATACCGCCGAGGTCGCGAACCGCCGACCCGACCATGAACCGCGGGACGCGCGCGATCGTCGGCACGCGCGACAGGTCGATGCCCATCTCGGTCACCGGATGCCGCTGCTCGAGCCGCGCCTTCGAGACGCCCTTCCAGTACCACCAGCGCAGGAAGTACTCGCGTGTGAGGCGCCGGGCGGGCACGTGGTGCTGCAGCGACGCCTGCGGCACGTAGACGCCGCGCGCGCCGACGATGCGCGAGCGGCAGAAGAACTCCGCCTGCTCCTGTCCGAGCAGCGAGTTGCCGTTGCGCCCGAGCGACGGATCGAACCCGCCGATGCGATCGATCAGCTGCCGCCGCACCGCCATGTTCGCGCCGAGCGGCACGCGGCGCCGCTCCTCGAACACGAAGCGATCCGGGCCGTAATCGAGGATGGCGAGCGTGCCCCACAGGTCCGATCGCGTGCTGTCGAGCCAGGACGGCCGCGGCCGCTCCCAGATCGGCAGCACCGGACCGCCTGTATAGTCGATGGTCGGATCGTCCAGCATCGGCCGGCAGGACGCCTCCAGCCACCCCTCGCCCACGCGGACGTCGTCGTCGGTGAAGACCACGATGGCGGCGTCGGTGGCTTCGAGGCCCGTGTTGAGCGCGTTCGATTTGCCCTGGCGCGGCTCGAAGAGATACCGCAAGCGGACAGGAAATTCCGCAATTCGGGAAGTAACGGCCTCGCGCGTCCCATCGGCGGAATTATTATCGACGACGATGACGTCCCAGCGCAGCGAGGTCCGCGTGGCGCGCAGGCTGTCGAGCGTTTCCCCGAGGAGATGTGCACGGTTGTACGTGCAGATGAGAACGGTCGCGTCGAGGAGCTCATCCACGGGAGGCACCGCCGAGCAGTATTGCAATCGTCCTGCCTGCTCGTCTTTATCACTCGGCAACGCGTTTGCTCCCGATGTGCTCGTGCGAATCTCTGCCGCTGTGCTGGCTGTCTGCGCCGCGATCGGATCCGCGTGCGGCGGACACGACTCGCCGACCAGCCCCACGGGCGCGTCGCGCCCGGCCGTGACGCTGAAGGTGATGACCTTCAACATTCAGCACGGGATCGACGGGACCAATCGCTACAACCTGCAAAGCGCCATCAACGCCATCGCGCGCGCGCAGCCCGACATCGTCGGCCTGCAGGAAGTGACCCGCAACCATCCCTTCTACGGATGCGACGATCAGCCGGCGCGGATCGCGAGCGGCGTCGCGGCGGCGACCGGGCAGGCGTGGGACGTTCGCTACCAGCAGGAATGGTTCACGCCCGACGTGTCGTGCCAGCAGACGGGGCGCGGCGACGGACCGGAGACCGAGGGTCTGGCGTTCCTGACGCGGCGCGGCCTGCTCTCGTCGGCGACGACGCCGCTGCCCGACAGCCGCATCGGCCTCCAGGTCGGCGTGCGCGACGCCTACGGCCTCCCGATAGTCGTGACGCACCTGTCGTCAGGCGGATCGGCGGCCGGCACGCGGCGGCAGCAGATCGATCGGCTGCTCGCGTGGGCGCAGGGCTTCGGCCAGCCGCTGCTCATCGTCGGCGACTTCAATGTCGGCGCCGAAGCGCCGGAGATGCAGCCGGTGCTCGCCAGCTTCCACGACGCGTGGGCCGACGCGCAGCGCGCGGGCCGCGCCACCGGCAACCCGAACAGCCACGGCGCAAGTCGTGAACACGATCGCGCTCGTCGGCGTCGCGGCGTCGGATCACGAGCCGGTGGTCGCGTCGTTCACGGTGCGGTGACGAAAAAGAACGCAAAGCAGGCAAAAGGCCGCGGAGTCGCCAAGCCATTCCGCGTCTCCGCGAGCTTTGCCTACTCCGCGTTCTTCTCAGGGCGCGACCAGCGCGACGCGGAAATGATCCCACACGGCCGTGCCGGGCGACGCCTCCTTGTCGGATGTGCCCGCCTTGATCTCGAACGTCAGCGATTGCGCCTGCACGCGCGGATCCCACCTCTCGCGGTACAGCTCGACGAAGGCTCGTGCTGCCGGCGCCGCCGGAGACGTCTCGAACACGACGTCGTCAACGCTGGAGTCGGGACGATAGTCGCGGCGGATGCGAAGAATCTGATGGAGCGCGGGATCGTACGGCGCGCTCGCGAGCGGCGACTTCTGATCGTCGATCTTCTTTTCCGCCGCGATGCGCTGAGAGCCGGCGGCGCCGGCCTGGTAAATGCGATAGAAGTTCGTGCTGTTGCTCGCCGCTGTGAACATCGCGTTGGCCTGATCACCGACGACGCCCTGTAAGAGCTGCACCTGTGCATAGCCGCTGGCGCTCAGATCGATCGCCTGCGAGCTTGGCCCGTTGTAGTGGAAGCCCGACGCGCTCGCGCGCAGCGGACCGATGACGAGCGCGCCGCCGGCCTGCGCGACCGGAAGCGTCGGATCCTCGGTGCCGCTCACGATGCCGGCGGGCCACGTCGCGGGATCGGGCGCGTCGCCGTCGAAGTCGTCCTCGAGGAGCACGGCGTCTCCGTCGGGAGAGGCGGGCTGAGGCTGCAGAAGCGCCGCGAACGAACCGCCTGGGGCGGGCGTGTCGGGACTGCCGCCGCCGCCGCCGACGCGCGCCGTCGCCGAAAGGGTGAACGTGGCGACGACCGGGCGATGATCCGAGACGGCCACCGCCGGCACCGAAGCCGCGCTGACGTCGAGCCCGGACGAGAAGAGATAGTCGAGGCGCCGCACGTAGCCGCGGCCGTTGCGGCTGTGCGTCGCGCCATCGCCGCCGCCCTTCGCGGCCCAGGCGTCGACGTAGCGCTGCGACATCGCGGCGATTGGCGGCGACGACGGGACGTCGTTGAAATCGCCGCCGACAATCGTGGGACCGCGCCGCGTGTCTGCCCAGCGAAGGAAGTCGACCACCCACGACGCGCGCGACGCCGCCGCGTCAGCGAGCGGCGGCAGGTGCACGCCGAACACCTGCACGGCCGAGCCGTCGTCGAGGCGCATGGCGGCGCGCAGCGCCGCGCGCGCGACGAAGTAATCGTCGCGCGCCCAGATCAGGCGCGACTCGGTCTCGACGAACGGCAGCCGCGAGAGCACCATCACGCTCTCTTCGGTCGGCGCCGTGCACTGTGGCGCGCTCCCCGCGACGCAGTGCTTTGCGGCGACGCCGTGCCACGCCGTACTGCCGAGGCCGGCGTTGATCGCCGCGACATATTGGTCGAGCTGACCGCGATGCGCTTCCTGGAGCAGTACGACGTCGGGTGAAGCCGTGACGATCGCCGCGACTTGATCGGCGACGCTCCACGGCGCCTGGGCTCCATGGTTCGTGTTGAGCGTGACAACGGTGAGGGCGGATTGAGCCTGCGCGTTCGAGACGGAGACGAAAAAGAAGAGCAGCGACGCGAGCGTTTTCATGGTTGTCCTGGCTGGTTGGCGATCGACGAAGCAACCGACGTGCCCGATGATCGGCTCAGCGGTGTTCGATGCGGTAGGCGGCGACGAGTGGCCGGTGATCCGAGATCTTCACGCGCGGCACTTCAGCCGATTCGACCGCCAACGGACCAGCCGAAAAGAGATAGTCGTATCTATTCGTGTACGACTGGTCGTCCTCGGTCTCGGTGCCGCCGCGGCCCGATCCGCGCGCGGCGAACGCGTCGACGTACACGCGCCGCATGGCCGCGACGGCGGCCGATCGCGCGCCGTCGTTGAAGTCGCCGCCGACGAGCTGCGGCGTCGGGAAGCGGCGCGCCCATGTGGTGAAGCGCGCGGCCCACGCGCGGCGCGACGCGGCGAACGCGGCGTCGGCGGGCAGATGGCAGGAGAACGTTTCGATCGCCGCGCCGTCGCCGATCGCGATCCGCGCGCGAAGCACGCCGCGCGCCGCCCACGCGTCGTCTCGCGCCCAGATCAGGTGCCGCTCGCTGGTTTCGAACGGCCGGAGCGAGAGAATCATGACGCTCTCGTCGGCGAACGACGCGCACGTCGGATCGTGGCCGGCCCGGCAATGCCGCGCGTAGTCGCCGTGCCAGGCGACGGTGTTCATCGCGCGGTTCAACGCGTCGACGTAGGCGGACAGCTGCTGGTATCGCGCTTCCTGCAGGAAGACGACGTCGGGCGCGGCGGCGGCGATCGCGCCGATCTGATCCTCGAAGCGCCCGGGCGGCTCGCCGCCGTGCTTCGTGTTGAGCGTCAGCGCGACGATGCGATCGGTCGAAGGCGCGTGCGAGACGATCGCGAGGAGCGGCAGGACCGCGAGTGCCCGACGAAAAAGGGGTCGTACCCCTTTTTCGGTCAGCCGCTTTTCGCGTACGCGGCGGTGACGACGGTTTTGATGCCGCCGCGGACGGAGAAATCGCCGACGACCGTCATGCGCCGCGGATGGATCGCCGCGACGAGATCGTCGAGGATCTGGTTGGTCACCGCCTCGTAGAAGATGCCGCGGTTGCGGAACTCGATCATGTAGTACTTCAGCGACTTCAGCTCGACGCACGCGGCGTCGGGGACGTAGGTGATGCGGATGTCGCCGAAGTCGGGCAGGCCGGTCTTCGGGCACACCGAGGTGAACTCCTGACAGTGGATCGCGATCTCGTAGTCGCGCTCGGGACGCGGGTTCGGAAACGTCTCGAGCGTCGAGCTTGACATGGCCGAAAATTCTAGCATTCCCCTAGGAAAATCGCGTGTTCGCGGCCGCGCGCAATTGACACTGCCGGAGGGCGCGGGCTAGGATACGCGAGTTTTTCGAAGCAAAACCGCGATTGGTGCTGCGCGCGCGGCAGTCTGCGGTGAACATCCACAGCGCGGCACGTGAGGGGGACACCGATGGCTGACGCCCGCAGGATGGGCAAATCCGAACTCTTTTCGCATTTCGCCGAGCGGTTCGAGGCGAAGCGGACGCAGGCGCGCGAATACTTCGACGAGCTGACGCAGCTCGCCGAGAAAGAGTTGAAGCGCTCCGGAGAATTCGTGCTGCCCGGGATGGTGAAGCTGGTGGTTCAGAAGCGGAAGGCGCGGATGGGCCGCAACCCGGCGACGGGCGAGGCGATCAAGATTCCCGCGAAGACCGTCGTCAAGGCGCGGATTGCGAAGCAGCTCAAAGACGCCGTGCTCCCTCGGAAGTAAGCGTGGCTCCCCCACCCCACGTGCGCGCGGTCGCTCCAGAGCGGCGCGGCGGCGGATCGCTCGCCGCTGCGCTTCCTCGTGGGGACGCTAGGCGGCCGTCGCTCGCGCGAGCATCCGGCTGTAGAGCGTCGCCGGCACCAGACAGATCGTCCGCGTCTCCAGGTTCAACACCGAATCATCGTCCAGGATGATGCGATCGCCGGGTCCGAGCAGGATCTCCGCGCTGTAGCGCCGCGCGCCGCGGAGCGTGCGCAGCTCGAAGTAGCGCACCGGCACCGTCTTGTCCTCGACGGCCATTGCGTCGGTCTTCACGAGCGTACGGAACATAACGCCTCCCTCTCCCATCTCGAAGAATCTCAGCTCGCCGCCGCCTGCGCCGATCGGTCGTCGCGCGCCGGGAATCGCAGCGTGAACGCCGTGCCGCGGCCCACCTCGCTCTGGACCGCGATCGTGCCGTCGAGCTGTTCGACGATCCGCTTCGAGATCGCGAGGCCGAGCCCCAGGCCGCGCCGCTTGGTGGTGACGAAGTCGTCGAAGATCGCCGACAGCCGCTCGGGCGGAATCCCCGAGCCGGTGTCGGTGACGCTGATCTCGATCCGGTCGCCGACGCGCGCGGTGGCGATCGTCACGCTGCCCCCCGGCTCGGTCGCCTGAATCGCGTTCGTGATCAGGTTCCGGTAGACGCGGCCGAGCGCGAAGCGGTCGCCGTCGATGACGAGCGGGCCCGGCGCGTACTGCGCCTCGACGGTGACGCCGTTGCGTTCGCCCTCGGTGCGCATCGGCTCGACGATCTCGGCCACCGAGCCGTTGATGTCCATCGGGAAGCGCTCGATCGGCCGCGGCTTCACGACGTGGCGCAGATCCTCCATGAAGCGCTTGAGCGTGGCGAGCTCGCGCTCGATCGTGCGGCGGAACAGCTCGCGCGACTCGGCGTCCACGTCGTCGCGCAGCAGCAGCCGCGTGCTGTTGCCGATGTTCTGGATCGGGTGCGAGAGGTCGTGGACGAGGCCGGCGGCGACGCGGCCGAACATCGCCTGGCGCTCCTGGCGCTTGACTTCCTCCTGCAGCGTGACGAGGCGATCGGCCATCGTGTTGAAGGCCTCGCCGAGATCGCCGAGCTC
>QHWK01000462.1:3448-12398 GCA_003223775.1 Acidobacteriota bacterium | reverse complement strand
GCGACGCGCGAGCGCGCCTCGTGCCCGATCGCGTCGAGCTGATCGAGGTACGGCCCCGCGTCGAGCTTCGGGTACTCGACGCGCGCGATCATCAGCGCCGCGACCGCGAGATCCGGCTCCGGGCTGAGCGCCGCGTGCGTGAAGCTGCGGACGAGTTGGGGCCGGATCACGAGACCAGAATAGCGAAAAAAAAAGGGCGGGGCCATCGGCCCCGCCCTGCACGACGCCCGGGCGCCGTTACCAGTTGAAGCGGATGCCGAAGCGGACCACGCGCGGCGCCAGAATCGCCTGGATCTGGTTCGCGTTCGCCGCGTTCTGCGTCCCGCGGATCGCCTGAATCGTGTTGCCGTTCGAGACGTTGAACACGTCGAGCGACGGGATGAAGCGGACGCTCTGCAGACGCACCGGACGCTCGACGTGGAAGTCGAGGTTCTGGTAGTTCGGCAGCCGGTTCTCGCCGATCGGATCGAGCACCACGAACACCGTGTTCCCGCCGTTGGCGCGGCTCGGGCTCAGGATGCCGCGCTCGAACGGATAGCCCTGACGCGCGTTGTAGAACGCCGACACGTTGATCGCGAACGGCAGCTCGTACAGGCCGCTCAGCTTGAACAGCCACTTGGCGTTGACGAACACGTTGCCGATCCCGCTGCCCGACGTCAGGAAGTCGTACTGGTTCCCGTCGCGCACCGCGCGGTTAGTCGGATCCTCGGTGAGCGGTACCGTCCCCGCCGTTCCGCTCGACATGTTGTTGCTGCCCGTGAACGCGTTGTAGTTGTAGACGGCGCTGTTATACGAGAAGCTCGTGTTCATCAGCCAGTGGTTCGACATCCGCTTCCGTCCGGTCACCTCGACGCCGTTGAACGTCCGGTTGTAGCCCGGCGCGTTCGTGTAGGTGAACACCGTCGGCTGCTGGAACGCCGGCTGATAGAACGTGACCGCCGGACACGCCGCCGCGGCCGTGCGGTTGTCCGCGCCGGGGCACGAGCTCGCACTCGGCGTAAACGTGGTCGGTACCCAGTCGGCCGTGGTGATGCCTGTCTTGTCCTCCCACTGGAAGTTGTCGTACCGCCGCCAGACGTAGTTGACGCCCACGGCCAGACCGCGTCCGAGCTCCCGATCGACGCCGACGATGACCTCGTCGGTGGTGTCGTTCTTGAGGTTCGGATCGACGGTGTTGGCCGACACGACGTTCGCGGGGTTGGCCGCCGACCAGTTGCCCTGCACGACCGCGAGCGGGTTCGCGCTGAGGACGATTTCGCCGGGATCGGCAGCCTTGTTGACGTTCGCATCGATCCACGGGTACCGAAGACCCGTCGACGAAACCGGGTTGATCTCCGACGCGACGCCGCCGAGGCCGACCTGGCCGTAATACCGCGCGTAGTTCGCTCGCACGAGCGTCTTGCCATTGCCACTCAGGTCGTAGGTCATGCCCACGCGGGGCGAGAAGTTGTTGAAGACGACGCCCGGATCGGCGCCGGGGAAGTTGATCGCCGGAAGCCACGGGCCGCCGAGCGGATTGGCCCCGATCGTGGACGCCAGCGCCTGATCGTGGTTGCGGTCGTACCGGATGCCGAGCTGTGCCGTCACGCGGCCGTGCGTGTAGGTGTCCTGCACAAATGCGGCGACGTTCAGCAGGTCGTACACCGAGTTGCCGTCGCGGATCAGATCGACCTGGCAGCCGGAGGCCAGCGTCGAGCAGTCGTTCGTCACGTCGGTCGGGAAGCGGACCGTGGCGAAGCCGCCGCGGTGCAGCAGCGACACGGAGTTCGAGTCGCGCCAGTAGGCGCCGAACTTGATCGCGTGGTCGCCGCCGGCCACCGCCGGCATGAAGTAGTTGGAGTTGAACGTGACGCTGTTCACCGGGCGGATGAACACCTGCTCCTGGAAGGAGCGGCCGTTCAGGCCGGTCGAGATGATCAGCGTCGGCTGCACGTCGCGCAGCTCGGGCGAGTGGAAGCCGAGCGTGAAGTTGTTGCCGATGTGCGCGTACTGCACATCGACGAGCAGCCGGTCGCTCACGACCCACTGATCGCCGAACTTGAAGGTCGGGTTCGGGCCGGTGTTCCACCAGTGTTTGCCGAAGCTCGCGTCGACGGCACCTTGCGGCGTCGTCGTCTCGATGGGGTTCAAGTCGGAGGCGCCGCGCGCGTTGCGCTCCTTCTTCGCGAAGTTGTTGAAGAGGGTCGCCTTGTTGCCCTTGAACAGCTGCACTTCGGCCTTCAGGTTCGTCGTCTGCAGCAGCGTGCGGTCGGTGTTCAGGCAGCCGTTGATCGTGTCGATCGACTGCGCGTTGGCGACCGCCGCGCTCTTCAGCGACTGGCAGAAGGTGGTGGGCTGATAGAAGCCGAGCACGCCGACGTCGATCGTCTGCTTGCCGAAGCTGCCCCACACCCACGCGCGTCCCTTCTTCAGCGGGCCGCCGGCCTCGACGCCGTAGTCCTTGATGTTCTGGATCGGGTTGCCGGAGCTCGCGCCCTGGTTACGCAGCGTGTCGTCGATGTTGTTCGACTCGAACTTCTGATCCGTGCCGTAGAAGCGCGACGAGCCCTTGAAGCGGTCGCTGCCGCTCTTGGTGACGAGGTTGATGCCGACGCCGCCGGTCTGCTGCGTCACGTCGACGCCGCCGGTGTTGATCGTCATCTCCTCGAACGCGTCGAAGTCGTAATAGCTCGGCGACGCGCCAGTCGCCGACATGTCGGTGATGTCCACGCCGTCGAGCGACCACTTGTTGTTGGTCGGATTGCCCCCGCGCGACACGTAGTTCGACTGCTGGCCCGACATGTTGCCGCCGACGTTCTCGCGATCCATCGCGATGCCGGCGGTCTGCTGCAGGATCACCCACGGATCGCGCGCCGACGGGATGCTCTGCAGCAATTCGTTCGTGAAGGTCTGCTTGGTGCCGACTTCCTTCGTGTCGACAATCGGCGTCTCGCCCGTCACGGTGATCGTCTCCTGCACGGTGGAGATCCCCATCACGGCGTTCACCTGGGCGCTGAACCCGACCGTGACGCGAATGCCCTCGTTGACGACGGTCTTGAAGCCGGTGAGCTCGAACTTCACCGTGTAGGCGCCGATCTCGACGCGCGGGAACTGATAGGTTCCCGTCTCGCTCGTGATCGCCGTCAGCGGCTGCAGCAGCACGGGCCCGGTGAGCGTCACGGTGACGCCGGGCAGCACCGCGCCCGACGCGTCGGTGGCCTTGCCGAAGATTTCGCCCGTCTGACTCTGCGCGCTCGCGATCGCGCTCGTGGCGAGCAGCGCCACCAGTGACAGGACGATTGCCTTGACTCTCATCCTTCCTCCCTCAAAAAACCTCGGTCGAATCGACACGAGTTTCAGCCCGGAATCGAACACTGTGCGATCGAGGTCCGCGATCCGGATCTCAAGCAGTATCAGGTTCGCTCGCGCGGGGAGTAAAGGCGAACAGGCGCGAAGAATCCGCAAAAAAGGCAGGAATCCAATGAGTTGGATAAGCTCCGCCGTTCGATTTAGCTTTCGCGACAGAGCGCCGCGATCACATCCAAATCCATGGCGGCGAGTGAAGGAATGACGAGATCCGCGTCGCCGTCCAGCGCCGATCGCTCGTAAGTGTTCGTCACGGCAATCGTGCGCAGGCCGGCGGCGCGCGCCGACTCGAGGCCCCAGCGCGAGTCCTCGATGGCGACGCAGTCGGCCGGGGCGAGCGGTTCGCCCATCGCGGCGGCGAGGCGCGACACCGCGTGCAGATATGGATCAGGCGCCGGCTTGCTGCGCGGCGTATCTTCCGCGGCGACAATCGCGGTGAAGCAGGCATCGAGGTGTTCCCGCGCGAGGACGCGGCGGATTTCCTCGCCGCGCGCGCCTGACGCGATCGCGATCGGCAGCGCGCGCGCGGCGCGCCGGACGGCGTCGGCGGCGCCGGGAAAGAGGACCGACGTGTCGCGCTCGAGCGCCTCGAACTCGATCGCTTTGCGCGCGACGAGCGCGGCGATGTGCTGCGGGGTCCACGCGCGATCGTTGTCCGCCCCGATCGCCGCAAACGCGCCGGCGTCGTCGAACCCGAGATAGCGCGCGTAGTAGTCGCGCTCGGTGAGCGCGACGCGCTCGGCGGCGAGCACGCGCTGATACGCGGCGAGGTGCAGCGGTTCGCTGTTGGAGATCACGCCGTCGAAATCGAAGACGATCGCACGCAGCGTCAAAGTTAAAAGTTAAAAGTTAAAAGTTAAAAGTGAAGTTAAAAGTGAAGTGAAAAGTGAAGTGAAAAGTGAAGTGAAAAGTGAAAGTGAAGAGTGAAAGGCAGACGGAAAGGGAAAGAACGAAGAGGACTGGTTCATTTCTCTCTGAGACTTTTAACTTTTAACTTTTAACTTTTAACTTTTTGTCTTCTCGCCGGCGCGGATCGGGATCTTCAGGCGGTTCTCCGGCGGCGGGTACGGACACTCGTATGCGAGGTTGTAGTAGCAGTACGGGTTGTACGCTTTGTTGAAGTCCACCTCGTAGATGTTCGTGCCGTTCGGCTCGAGATCGAGGTAGCGTCCGGCGGGATACGTCTCGGTGCCGCTCGTCAGATCGTTGAACGCGATGAACAGATGGTTCGGGTCGGCGACCTCGACGAAGACGGTCAGCTTCATCGGGGTTCCTTTGAGCGTGAACTCGAGCGTGCCGACGCGCCGCATCTGGCGTTTGGTGCCGGTCGAGGTCGGCATCTCGAACACGGTCGAATCGGCGACGCGCTTCAGCGCGCCGGGCACCTTGTATTCGGGATCGATCGGAAAGTACGCGAGCGGGAGCAGGTCCTTGTGCCGCGCGGCCGGAACCGGATCGTCGCCCGCGGCGAACTGCGCGTCCTTCGCCGCGCGCTCGCCGGCGATCTTCGCGGCGTAGTCCTTCGGTTCGGGCGGCGGGCTGCTGCCGCACGACGCGAGCAGGAGACCCGCCGCGAGAAGGCCAGGCAGGCCAGGCAGGCCAGGCAGGCCGGGCGAGCCTGGCAGGCCGGGCAGGTAAGACCCTGCAGCACGAAGCATCCGAAAGATTCGATCCGTCAAACGATCATTCTCAGCCCGATCCGCTCCACCCGCCCGACCCGCCCGACCCGCCCGACCTGCCCGGCCTGCCCGGCCTGCCAGACCTGCCCGGCCTGCCCGGCCTGCCAGGCCCGCCCGGCCTGCCAGGCCCGCCCGGCCTACGCGAACGGATACCCGGCGCGCGCCACCGTCTCGTCGGCGATGCGGCGGCGGGCGGCGACGGTGTTGATCGGCGTCACCTTCAGGACGCGGCGCAGCGCGGCGAGCATCGTGCGAAGCGTATCGCCCTCGCTGATCGCGGCGAGCGCCTGCCGCGCGGACGCGTCGATGCGCAGCGCGGCGTCGTTGACGAACACCTGCGCCGCGTCGGCGTGCAGCGCGGCCCGCCGATTCTTCGCCTGCGACGCCGCGAGCGCGCGCAGCACCGCGCTCTCCGCGCTGTAGACGTCGATCGCGATGTCGGCCAGGTGCATCAGCACTTCCTGCTCGTCTGTCAGTTTCTGGCCGTAGGTCTGCATCGCGAGGCCGATCACCATCAGCGCCGTCTTCTTGAACGCCTCGACGGCGCGGCGTTCGCCGGCGAGCGCGCCCTCGTCCGCCATCGACGCCACCGACGGCGGGCCGAGGATCTCGTCCTGCAGCGCCTTCGCGGCGGGAATCAGCGGCAGCTCGCCCTTCACCGCGCGGCGGATCAGCATGCCGGGAATCAGCAGCCGGTTGATCTCGTTGGTGCCCTCGAAGATCCGGTTGACGCGCGCGTCGCGGTAGTGCCGCTCCGCGGGATAGTCGCGCACGTAGCCGTTGCCGCCGTGGATCTGGATGTTCTCGTCGAGGACGAAGTTCAGCGCCTCGCTGCCGGCGACCTTCGCGATGGACGACTCGACGGCGTACTCCTCGAACGCGGCGAGCGCCGCCGAGCCGTCGCTCGGATCGTGCGGCGTGGCCGCGATGCGCGCGTCGACGAGGCCGGCGGTGCGATAGAGCAGGCTCTCAATCGCGTAGGTCCGCACGACCATCTCGCCGATCTTGTGCTTGATGGCGCCGAAGCTGGCGATCGGCTGGCCGAACTGCCGCCGGGTCGCGGCGTACTTCGCGCTCTCGGCGATCGCGCTTGCGGCGCCGCCGCTGCACATCGCGCCGAGCTTGAAGCGCGCGAAGTTCAGCACGTTGAACGCGACCTTGTGCCCCTTGCCGACCTCGCCGAGGACGTTTTCCGCCGGCACCCGCACGTCCTGGAAGATGAGCGGCGTCGTCGAGGAGCCCTGCAGCCCCATCTTGTGCTCTTCCTTGCCGCTCTTGACGCCGTAGCCGCGCTCGACGAGAAACGCCGTGAACTGTTCCCCGTCCACCTTGGCGAAGACGACGAACAGATCGGCGAAGCCGCCGTTGGTGATCCACATCTTCTCGCCGTTCAGCAGGAAGCTGCCGTCGGCCTGCCGCGTCGCTTTGGTGCGCGCGCCGAGCGCGTCGGATCCCGACCCCGATTCGCTCAGCCCGTACGCGCCGATGATCTCGCCGCTCAGCAGCCGCGGAAGATAGCGCTGCTTCTGCGCGTCGGTCCCGAAGAGCATCAGCGGCACGATCGTCAGGTTTGCGTGCGCGCCGAAGGTCGCGCCGAAGGATGCCGACCGCGCGAGCCTCTCGGAGACGACGAGCGAGGTGACTTTGTCGAGGCCGAGGCCGCCGTACGCCTCCGGCACGTCGACGCCGAGCAGCCCGAGCTCCGCGCCCTTCTTCACCAGCTCGCGCGCGAGGTTCCAGTCCTTCTGCTCGAGCTGATCGAGTTTGGGAAGGACCTCGTTCTCGACGAACTCCTCCGCCGTGCGGCCGATGAGCAGATGCTCCTCGGTGAGCTTCTCGGGCGTGAAAACGCCGTCGGCTTCCGCCGGCTGGAGCAGGAATTCGCCGCCGCGCAGGATCGTCGTGTCAGTGGTCGTCGGCATCGTTATACCCTTTCAAAGATACCAGCGGCGCCCATGCCGCCGCCAACACACATCGTCACCATGCCGTAGCGCGCGCCGCGCCGGCGCATCTCGTGCACGAGCGTCGTCGTCAGCTTGGCGCCGGTGCAGCCGAGCGGATGGCCGAGCGCGATCGCGCCGCCGTTCACGTTGAGGCGATCGGGATCGATCGGCAGCGCGCGCAGGCACGCGAGCACCTGCGCGGCGAACGCTTCGTTCAGCTCGATGAGATCGATTTGATCGAGCGTGAGGCCCGCGAGCTTCAGCGCTTTCTGAATCGCCGGCACCGGACCGATGCCGAAGCGCTCGGGCTCGACGCCCGCGGTCGCGAAGGCGACGAAGCGCGCCATCGGCGCGAGGCCCGCCGCGCGCGCGCGATCGGCGGAGGTGACGATCACGGCGGCTGCGCCGTCGCTCGTCTGCGAGGAGTTGCCGGCCGTCACGGTGCCCTTCGCGTGAAACGCGGGCCGCAGCTTCGCGAGCGCGTCGGCGGAGGTGTCGCGCCGCGGCCCCTCGTCGACCGAAAACGTCACCTTCCGAAAAATGGGGTCGTACCCCTTTTTCGCGCCGTGCCCGGTTTCCACGACCGCGGCCGTCACCGGGACGATCTCCTCGGCGAAGCGGCCGCTGTCGATCGCGGCGAGCGCGCGCTCATGGCTGCGGAGCGCGTAGGCGTCCTGCTCCTCCCGCGAGATGGACGACTCGCGCGCATGGTTCTCGGCGACCAGGCCGGTGCTGAGATAGACGTCCGGGTAGCTGTCGACGAGCGTGGGATTCGGCGCGATCTTGTGGCCGCCCATCGGCACCAGGCTCATCGACTCGGTGCCGCCGGCGACGATCGTCTGCGCGAAGCCGCACATCACCCGCTCGGCGGCGTACGCGATCGCCTGCAGCCCCGACGAACAGAAACGGTTCACCGTCACCGCCGACGCGCTCACCGGAATGCCGGCGCGGAGGCTCGCGATGCGCGCGACGTTCATGCCCTGCTCGGCCTCCGGCATCGCGCAGCCGAGAATCACGTCGTCGACCTCGGCGGCGTCGATGCCGGGCGCGCGCTTCAGGGCTTCGCTGATCGCGGCCGCCGCGAGCTCGTCGGGCCGCGTGCCGCGAAGCGTTCCGCCCGGCGCCTTGCCAACGGCCGTGCGAACGGCCGACACGATGACTGCGTCGTTCAATGGGTTACGTACTCCAATCACTCAGAAGACCTTCGATGGCCTCGGCGACCTGGCTCACCTTGCCGTCGAACAGGTGGTCGGCGGCGTCGATGACGACCAGATCCTTCGGCTCCGCGCAGCGCGCGTAGAACTCGCGCATCTCTTTCAGCGGGCAGAGCTCGTCGAACTCGCCGTGGATGAAAAACTTCGGCTTCGCGCTGCGTTCCACCGGGCTGAAGTCGTAGCGTGACACCGGCAGCGCGATGCCGACGAGCGTCGACACGCGCGGATCGGCGGCGCCCGACGCCAGCGCGACGTACGAGCCGAATGACATGCCGCCGGCCCATAGCGGCGCGCCGGGATAGCGGCCGCGCATGAAATCGAGCGCCGCGCGGAAGTCGTCCATCTCGCCCGGCCCGTCGCTGAACGCGCCCGCGCTCGCGCCGGCGCCGCGGAAGTTGAACCGCAGCACCGCGCAGCCGATGCGGCTCAGCGCCTTCGCGGTCTGATACACGACCTTCGTGTGCATCGTCCCGCCGTACTCCGTGTGCGGATGCGCGAAGACCACGGCCGCGCGCAGACCGCTCGCGTGGCCTTCGCTGACGAGCCCGTCGTCGCCGACGGCACGATTCGGCGGCGGCTCGTCGAGCAGCGCTTCGAGCCGTCCCGCCGGGCCCGGAATTTCTCGCAGCCGCATCTATGCGACCCGATCCGTCGACGTCGAGGCCGCGCGCGCGCCCGCGTCGCCGTTCGCGAACGCGCGAATCAGATCGGCGAACTCGCGCGGGCGCGTCATCGCGCCGAGGTGGCCGGTCTCGCGGAGCACCGCGCG
>QHWK01000462.1:0-3428 GCA_003223775.1 Acidobacteriota bacterium | reverse complement strand
GGCGGCGTCGCTCTGCACGAGCTTCGCGCGCGACGCCATCGCGCCGATCGAGACCGGCGCCGCGAGCCCCGTCCGCAGCGCGTCGAACGTGAAGCGGCGGCGATCTCTTCGATTCGGCATCGCCGCCCGAAGCTCGTGGCGCAGCCGGAACGGCGTTTCTGCCAGAAACAGCGGACCAAGGAGCCACGCGGCCTTGAGGTACAGCGCGTGCCGCGGGCGCAGCCGGAGCGCGGGTGGCGGCGTCGACGCGAGGACGAGGCGCTCGCAGCGCGGCCCATGCGCCGCGGCGACCCGCAGCGCGACGAGGCCGCCGAACGACACGCCGCAGATCGTCGCGCACGGGACATTCTTTTCGTCGAGCGCCCGCACGGCCTGCCGCGCGAGATCGTCGAGCTCGCCGGTCCCGAGCGAAAAAGTGATCACGCGAAACGACGCCGACAGCGCATCGACCGCCGCGCGCATGTATTCCCACCGGCCCTGAAGGCCGGGAATCAGCACGAGCGCCGGTCCGTTTCCGCGGTCGATGATTGTCATATCGTCGGCGACCCTGAAAAAGTCGCCCTACTTGTGCGCCTAATTGCGCAACGGCTTCCCGGTCTTCAACGTGTGCTGGATGCGCTCCAGCGTCTTCCGCTCGCCGCACAGCTTCAGGAACGCTTCGCGCTCGAGGTCGAGCAGGTACTGCTCGGCGACGGTCGTCTGGTGCGGCAGCGCGCCGCCGGCGATCACGTTCGCGAGCGCGCGTCCGACGACCGCGTCGTGATCGCTGATGCGGCCGGCGCGCCACGCGCGGTGGACGCCGAGCTTCAGCGCGGCGAGCACGCTCTCGCCGCCGACGGGAATCGCGGCGCGCGGCTGGCGCCGCTGATAGCCTTCGCGGACGCGCTCGAGCGCGTACGCCTTGGCATCCTCCATCAGGCGATCGCGGTTCATCGTGATCGGATCCGCGTCGCCGAGGAACCCGAGGCGCCGCGCGTCGGCGGCGCTCGTCGAGACCTTCGCGAAGCCGATCGTCTCGAACACTCGCTGCGCGAACGGCAGCAGATCGGCCTGCGTCGACGGCAGATCGTCCACGGCGCGCGCCACCATCTCCTTCGTGCCGCCGCCGGCGGGAATCAGCCCGACGCCGACCTCGACGAGCCCGATGTAGCTCTCCGCCGCGGCCTGCACGCGGTCGCCGTGCAGCACGATCTCGCAGCCGCCGCCGAGCGTCATGCCGGCCGCCGCGACGACGACCGGCGTGTCGGCGAAGCGCAGCGCCTGCGTCGCCTCCTGGAACGTGCGCAGCCCGAGATCGATCTCGTCCCAGTTGCCTTCCTGCGCTTCGAGCAGCAGGAGCATCAGGTTCGCGCCGACAGAAAAATTCGGCGCGTCGTTGCCGACGACCAGCGCGGCGAAGTTCGCGGCGGCTTCCTTCACGCCGGCGCGAATCATCTGCATCGTGTCGCCGCCGATGGCGTTCATCTTCGAGTGGAATTCGAGCGCGAGCACGCCGTCGCCGAGGTCGACGAGGCTCGCGCCGGCGTTCTTCTTCACGACGGCGCTGCGATCCTTCGCCGATCGGAGCAGCGTGATATCGGCGTGGCGACCCTGAAAGGGTCGCCCTACAACGGTGGTCGTTGCGCCGCGATGTAGGGCGACCCTTTCAGTGTCCTGTAGGGCGACCCTTTCAGGGTCGCCGGTCACGCCTTCCCGTTCAGGGGCGCCAATCCCGAGCGCGTCCATGATCTCGAACGGCCCGAGCTCCCAGCCGAACCCCCACTTCATCGCGCGATCGACGTCGTCGCTCGAGTGGGCAATCTCGGGCGCGACCTTCGCCGTGTAGCGAAGCGTCGGCTCGAGCGTCTCGCGCAGGAAGTCGCCGACCTTGTCCTTCGCGGCGAAGAGCATCCGGATTCGCTCGCGCGCGTCGTCGATCGCGCGCGCCGCGTCGAGCGAGGCGAGCTTCACCGGCTGCTTCGGGCGATACGTCATCGACGCCGGATCGAGCGTCAGGATCTCGGCGCCCGCGCCGCTCTTCACGCGCTTGTAAAAGCCCTGACCCGATTTCTCGCCGAGCCAGCCGCGCTCGATCATCGCCCCGACGAGCGGCGGCAGCTCGATCTTCAGGTTCTTCGCGACGTGCGCCAGGATGTCGAGCCCCGCGATGTCCATCGTCCGGAACGTCGCGCTCTTCGGCCGGCCGAGCGCCGGGCCGGTGATCGCGTCGATCTCCTCGATCGTGTAGCGGCCCGACTCCAGCGCGCGCAGCACGTGCACGACGCCGACTATCCCGATGTGGTTCGCGATGAAGTTCGGCGAGTCCTTCGCGACGACGACGCCCTTGCCGAGGCGGCGATCGGCGAAGGCGGCGACGGCGTCGGCGACGGCCGGATCGGTGTCGGAGGTCGGAATCAGCTCGACGAGGTGCAGATAGCGCGGCGGGTTGAAGAAGTGCGTGCCGAGCCAGTGCCGCCGGAACGCGTCGCTCCGTCCTTCGGCGAGGGCTGCCACGCTGATGCCCGACGTGTTCGTGCTGACGATCGACGCCGCGCCGCGCGCCTTGTCGACGCGCTCGAGCAGCGGCCGCTTCACGTCGAGCTGCTCGACGACGGCTTCGACGATCCAGTCCGCCGATCGGATCTTCTCGAGCTCGTCGAAGCCGCCGGTCGTGATGAGCGAGGCGGCATCGGCGGTGAAGAACGGATCCGGCTTGAGCGCGCGTGCGCGCTTCAGTCCGTCGCGGGCGGTGACGGCGTCGAGGTCGAGGAGGAGAACCGGGAGGCCGGCGTTGGCGAAGTGTGCGGCAATCTGCGCGCCCATCGTGCCGGCGCCCAGCACCGCGGCGGATCGAATCGTCATCGCGCGCGCGCCCCGTTGAGAAAGAGATCGATCACCGTGTCGGCATCCGCCTCGAGTGAATACCGGCGGCGGCTGAGGATCCAGTTGGTCGCCATCTCGTCGAGCGCGCCGAACAGCACCTTCGCCGCGGCAGTCGCCTTGATGTCGGTCCGGAAGAGGCCGGCGCGCTGCCCGTCGGCAATCGCCTCGCGGATGAGGCCGAGGTAATCGCGCAGCAGCGTCGAAGAAAAGCGCTCCATGAACTTCGTCGACTGCCGCAGCTCCACCTGGAAGACGATCGCGAGGTTGCGATCGGCGCCGAGCCGCGCGAGATGGCCGCGCGCCAGGCGCCGCAGGCGTTCAGCGGGATCGTCGAGGCCGGCGACGGCCGCGCGGCCGAGCGCGAGGTCCTCGCGCATGCTGCGCTCGAAGATCGAGACGAGCAGATCGTCCTTGCTCTTGAAGTAGAGATACACGGTGCCGGCGGCGACGCCGGCGGCGCGGGCGACGTCGGCGACCTGCGCATTGAAATAGCCGCGGTCGGCGAAGATGTCGATGGCGGCGCGCAGGATGGCGTCGCGCTTGGGGCCGGGCGTCGAATCGCGTCG
>QHWK01000217.1 GCA_003223775.1 Acidobacteriota bacterium | reverse complement strand
GTTGAAGTTGATGTCGAGCACTTCCTGGCTGAGGCCGACCGTGACCGGCTTCGCCTCGTTCACCGACGGGACGCCCGGGTAGTAGGTCGGCGCGTAGTTGATCGACTCCTGATCGTTGCCGGCAGGGCCGGCGCCGGGCCCGCCGCGTCCGCCGCGCCCCGCGAATCCGCCGAAGCCGCCGCGTCCGCCCGGCCCTCCGCCTCCAGGCCCGCCGCCGGCGCCGGCGAACGCCCCGAACGCGCCGAACGGCACGCCGCCCATCGGCCCGCCGCGCGCGACGGCGTTCACGTAGTAATCGCCGGGCATCAGACCCCAGACGCGGTACTGTCCCTTGTCGTCGGTCTGTCCGCCGCCGGCCGGCGTGAGCCGCCGCTCGCCCTGCAGATACTGGTAGCGCATCACGCGCACCATCACGCCGGGCATCGCCTCGCCGTCTTCGTCGAGCACGCGCCCGCCGACGACCGACCCGCGCGGCAGCTGGAACTGGATCCCCTTGATCTGCTGGGCGTCGTTCAACTGCAGCGGCGTGCCCGCCTGCAGCGGCCGCCGCTGGCCGTAGGAGAGCGCGACGAATCCCGACTTCGACACCGTGAGCGTGTAGCGGCCGGCCGGCAGCTCCGTGAGATCGAAGACGCCCTGATCGTCGGTGAGGACGCCGCGCCCGCCGGGGAGCTCGACCGCGGTGACGAAAACACGCGCGCGTTTCACGGGACGGCCGTTGTCGCCGGCGAGCACCTGGCCGGTGATCCGGCCGCTCGGCGTCGGCGCGGCGTCCTGCGGCTGCGCCTGCGTATCGCGCGCCGGCTGCTGCGTGCCCGCCGGCGGCTGGATGCCTTGAGGCCGCTGGCCGCTCGGCGTCTGCTGCGCGCCGACGGCCGCGGCGAGTACGAGCAGGAGGCCCGACATGGAAAGTACGCGCGTCATCTCGTTCTTATTAGACACGAACAGGCCGCTGCCGGTTGACTGTCACGATTTTTTCACGGCGAGACCGACCCACCCGTCCTCTTCCAATTCCCAGACAATTTCGGCGGGCGCGAACGCCCGCGCGACGCTGTCGCGCTCGGCGCCCAGCAGGCCGCTGAGGATGAGCGTGCCGCCGCGGCGCGCTGCGCCGAGCAGCGCATGCGACGCGCGGACGAGCAGCGCGCCGGTGAGGTTCGCCGTGACGACGTCGGCCTGCGGAAGCGGCGACGCCATGAGGTCGCGCGCCTCGAACGTCACGCGGCCGACGCCGAAGTTCAGCGCGAGGTTCTCGCGCGCCGACTGGATCGCATCCGCGTCGTTGTCGATCCCGAGCGCGGAGCGCGCGCCAAGCCGCGCCGCCGCGATCGCGAGAATTCCCGATCCGGTTCCGACGTCGACCACGTCACGGCCGTCGAGCGCAATGGTCTGCAGCGCCGCCAGACACAATCTCGTCGTCGCGTGATGACCGGTGCCGAACCCCATCGAGGGCGTGATCACGAGGGGATTGGGGATTGGGGATTGGGGATTGAGGGGATTGGGGGGATTGGTGAGCAGTGATTGGTTCGGAACGATCGTTATCGCGCCGACGGTGATCGGGCCGAGACTTTCCTGCGATCGCCGCGCCCAGTCTTCGTCGTCGACGTCGATCGGCGAGAGGTCGTAGCGCCCGGCGAGCGCGCGCTCGGCGGCGTCGCGATCGGCGGTGCTCGCGAAGAACACGCGCACGTCGACGCCGCGCGGCTAGAGTGCGGTTGGAGAAAAGTCGTCGACCAGCGCAGCGAGCATGTCCGGCGCATCCGTCCGGACTTCGAGGGCTGGATACTTTTTCATCCGTTCGGTAACCCGCCCGGCCTGCCTGGCCCGCCCGGCCTATCCGAACATGTCCTTGACGCGGTCGAACAGGTTGCGCTCGTCCTGGCTGTCGTCCTCGCGCCGCGGGCGCGGCTCGAATTGTTCCGCCGGCAGCGCCGACGCGAGCTGCTCGAGCAGCCGGCGCTGCTCGCGCGTCAGCTTCTTCGGCGTCTTCACCTGCACCGTGGCGAACAGATCGCCGCGGCCGCGCCCGCCGACGTCCGGCATCCCTTTGGCACGCAGACGCAGCGTCGTGCCGGTCTGCGTGCCTTCCGGCACCTTCACCGTTTCCGTGCCGTCGAGCGTCGGCACCTGCACCTCGCCGCCGAGCGCGAGCGTCGTGAAATGCACCGGGATCTCGCAGAACAGATTGACGCCGTCGCGCCGGAAGAACGCGTGCTCCTGCACGTGCACGACGACGTACAGATGCCCGGCCGGGCCGCCGGCCGATCCCGCCTCGCCTTCGCCCTGCAGCCGGAGCTGCTGGCCGGCGGCGATCCCCGGCGGAATCTTCACGGTGATCGTCCGCTCCTTCGACACTCGCCCCGCGCCGCGGCACGACTGGCACGGCTTGGTGATCACCTTGCCGGCGCCGCGGCACTGCGGGCAGGTGCGCGCGACGGTGAAGAAGCCCTGCTGGAAGCGGACCTGCCCCTGGCCGTGGCACTGCGGGCACGTGGACGCCGATGCGCCCGGCGCCGAGCCGCTGCCGCGGCACGTCTCGCACGTTTCCTGCCGCGGAATCTGGATCGTCGTCTCGGCGCCGCGCGCCGATTCCTCGAACGAGATCTCGAGGTCGTAGCGCAGATCGGCGCCGCGCTGCGGCCCTCCGCGGCGTCGGCCGCCGCCGAAGAGATCGCCGAAGCCGAACATGTTGCCGAGGATGTCGGCGAAGTCGCCGAACTCCTGGAAGACGGACGGATCGAATCCGGGGCCGCCGGGGACGCTCTTCACGCCGGCATGCCCGAAGCGATCGTAGAGGCTGCGTTTCTCCGCGTCGGCGAGGATCGCGTACGCCTCGGCAGCCTCCTTGAATTTCTCTTCCGCGGCCTTGTCGCCCGGGTTGCGGTCCGGGTGAACTTTCATCGCGAGCTTGCGATACGCGGTCTTGATGTCCGCGTCGCTCGCCGTCCGTGATACGCCGAGGATCTCGTAGTAGTCGCGTCTCGTCACGCCCAGGCCACCTTCACTTCGTGCGTCACTGCCTTGCCTTCGCCACTTTGACCATCGCGGGCCGCAGCAGACGGTCGTTGATCGTGTAGCCCGTGCGCAGCTCGCCGATCACTTCACCCTCGCGGTGGTCCGCGCTCTCCTCGTGCACGACGGCCTGGTGGACGTTCGGGTCGAACTCGGCGCCGAGCGCGTCGATCGGCTTCACGCCGTAGCGGCGCAGGAGATCGTGCAGCTTGCCGTGAATCAACTCGACGCCCTTGCGGTACGCGGCGCCGCCTTCGCCGGCGTCGACGGTCACTCGCGTTCGATGCGCTTGCGGTAATTGTCGAACTCGGCGCTCTTGCGGAGCCAGCGATCCTTGTAGTCGTCGCGCTCGCGCTGCAGCTCGGCGGGATCGGCGGCCGCCGGCGGCGCTTCCGGCGCGTCGGTCATCGGTTCATCAGCCATACATCAAAACTTTCGCCGCGGGAGTGTCAGTTCGGGTCTCGCAGCATCTTGGAGACGGCCTGCGCCGCGCCTTCCACGGCCGCAATCGCACGGGAGTAGCGCATTCGCGTCGGACCGATCACGCCCACCGTCCCGATGCCGTGGCCGTCGTCGTAGGTCGAGAGGACGAGGCTGAACGGCCGCAGGCTCGGATCGAGATGCTCGGCGCCGATGACGACGCTCAGGCCCGGGCCGTCGATGTACTCGTTGAGCAGCTGCAGCAGCTTCTGCTTCTCCTCGATCATCTCGAGCAGCGCCTGCAGCGTCTGCACCGTGAGTCCGCTCGCATCGTCGAGCAGCGCGGGCATGCCCTCGACGTACATCGTCCGATCGTCGGGGAGATCGGCGAAGGTGGAGCTCGCGAGGCGCATCGCGCGCGCGCGGAGCGCGTCGTACAGCAGCCGCTCCTCCGTCATGCGCTCGAGCACCGCCTCGCGCGCGCGATAGAGCGGTATGCCGGCGAACTCGACGTTCAGATAATTCGCCGCCTGGCGGAGCTCGTCGGCCTGAATCGGCTCGCCCGTCTGGATCACCTTCTGAATCACGTGGCCGCCGCTCGCGACGATCACGACGAGCACGCGCGTCGCGCCGAGCGGGACGAACTCGACGCGGTCGAACACCGCCGCTTCGTGCGCCGGACGAATCGCGAAGCCGACGCTGCGCGACGCCTGCGACAGCACGTGCGACACCTGCGGCAGCAGCGAGTCGAGCAGGCGGTCCGGACTCTGGCGCCGCAGCCGCGCCTCGACGGCCGTCGCCGCGCGGTCGCGCGGGCGCCGTGATTCGAGCAGCAGATCGACGTAGAAGCGGTAGCCGCGATCGGTCGGGATGCGGCCGGCGGAGGTGTGCGGCTGCTGGACGTAGCCCTCTTCCTCGAGGCGCGCGAGGATGCTTCGCACGGTGGCCGACGACACGCCCAGCCCAGCCGCCGTGACGAGCAGCGTGGAGGCGACCGGCTCGCCCGACGCGATATATTCGCGAATCAGCGCCGCGAGTACCCGCTTCGACCTATCTGATGCGTCCTGTGTCATTTACCGTTAGCAGTCAGGGCTCGCGACTGCCAAACATTATACAACGCCGGCTCGGGCGGCGAGTTGCTGCGCCGCGCGGCGCGCCTCGGCGGCGATTTCGGCGCGGTCGACCTCGACGGGCGCGAAGTCGTCTACCAGCAAAGCGCCGTCCACAATCGTCGCGCGGACGTCGCTGCCGCGCGCGGCATACACGAGCGTGGAATACGGATCAGGTCCCGGCGCCGGATGCGGACGATCGCGATCGACGACGATGACGTCGGCCTTCTTGCCGACCTCGAGCGAGCCGATCTGATCGTCGAGCGCGAGCGTTCGCGCGCCGGCGCGCGTGGCCATCCACACCACCTCGCGCGCGGCAAGGACGCCAGGCTCCTGGCGCATCGCCTGCAGCACGGCGGCGAGCCGCATCTCCTCGAACATGTCGAGGCGGTTGTTGCACGCGGCGCCGTCGGCGCCGAGCGACACGGTGATGCCGCGCGCGCGCATCGCGGCGACCGGCGCGACGCCCGAGCCGAGCTTCAGGTTCGAACCTGGGCAGTGCAGCACTTTCACGTCGTGCGCGGCCGCCCGAGATCTTCTTGACGATGGCGATTTCATCGCGTGATTCCGCCGCGTGCGTATGCACCAGCGCGTGCTGCTCGTCCGCCAGGCTTCCAACCGCCTCGAGCAGCTCTCGCGAGCAGGAGACGGCGAACCGCGGCGCGAACGCGGCGTGGAGGCGGCCGTTCGCTGCGCCGTGCCATCGCCTGCGGATCGCGACGCTCTCGTCAACCGACGCGCGCGTCTCCTCCTGCAGGCGCTTCGGCACCTGCGCGTCGAGGTCCATCATGCACTTGCCGATCGTCGCGCGCAGCCCGCTCGCGGCGATCTCCTCGAAGACGACGTCGGTGTCGTGCACCGTCTCCATCGTCAGCACGGTCGTCGTGCCGCTCGACAGCAGCTCCGCAGCGGCGAGCCGCGCCGCGGCGCGCAGCGTGCTCGCCGTGTGCGCCGCTTCCATCGGCCAGACGCGCGTGCGGAGCCAGGCCAGCAACGGCAGATCGTCGGCGTACCCGCGGAACAACGTCTGACAGAGATGGACGTGCGTCTGGACGAAGCCGGGGAGCACGTATCCGCCGCGCGCGTCGAGGACGCGATCGTGCGGCTCGTCGATCGCGCGCGCGATCGCCGCGATGCGGCCGTCGCGGATCGACAGATCGCCCTCGACCAGGTCGAGGCGGTCGTTCATCGTCAGGATCGTGCCGCTGCGGATGAGGAGAGACGTCAAAGTTAAAAGGTAAAAGGTAAAAGTTAAAAGTGAAGGCTTGAGGGTTAAAGGTTGAAGGGCTGGAAGGTATGACTTCTTGATTTTGAACTTTTAACTTTCGACTTTTACTTTTGACTTCCGCGCGCGAGCTGCGGCGGCGTCCAGCGCAGCGAGGTCGGGTGTTCCTTGCCGTGCTTCACGGCAATCAGCTCGGCGAGGATGCTGACGGCGATTTCCTGCGGCGTGACGGCGCCGATGTCGAGGCCGATCGGCGCGTGCACGCGCGCGAGCGCGTCAGCGGGCATGCGGTCGTCGGTGAGCGCTTCGTAGATGCGCGCCACCTTTGCGCGGCTGCCGATCAGCCCGAGATAGCGGAGCTCGCGCGTCGCGAGCGCGCGCAGCGCCTCGAGATCGTTGGTGTGGCCGCGCGTCACGATCACGGCGTAGGCGTGCAGCGGCAGGTTCGCGCGCGCGATCCACGACGGGATGTCCTCCACGACGATCTCGACGGCGGCGGGGAAGCGCTCGGCGTTCGCGAACTTCTCGCGATCGTCCACCACGTGCACGCGGAACCCGACTTCGTGCGCGAGGCGCCCGAGATGGAAGCCCACATGGCCCGCGCCGACGATGTACAGCTCCGGCGACGGCTCGATCGGCTCGATGTAGACGTCCATCTGCCCGCCGCAGATCAGCCCCGTCTCCTGCGCGAAGTCGTCGTCCAGCTCGTAGTGGACCAGCTGCGGCTTGCGCGTGCGGATCGCCTCGCGCGCCTTGCCGAAGGCGTCGTTCTCGTAGCAGCCGCCGCCGATCGTCCCGACGATGCGGCCGTCGGCGAACACGAGCATCTTCGCGCCGATGCGCTGCGGCGTGGAGCCGGTGGTGGAGACGATCGTGACGAGCGCCGCCGGCTCGCCGCGTTCCAGCGCGTCGGCCACGGCCGCGAAGACCTCGCGATTCACTGTGGCGATTATAGGCCGGGCGGGCCGGGCGGGGCTGGCAGGTCGGGCGGGCCTGGTGGGTCGGGCGGGCCTGGTGGGTCGGGCGGGTCTGGCAGGTCGGGCGGGTCGGGCAGGTCACAGAGGTCACAGAGGTCGTTAGCGGATTATTGACGATCGATCGACGGTGGCATCTCGATTGATTACTCAGGAGGTGTGAGATGTCACTGAGTCATCACTCGTTGGTTGCCTGGCAGCGCGCGGACGATCTGTTTCTAACGCTGCATCGTCTTTCGCTCAAAGTATTTCCGGCGTTCGAGCGGTTCGAGCTGGGACAACAGCTTCGCAGGGCTGCCTTCTCAGTCGCCGTCAACATCGCGGAAGGATTTGCCAGGCCGCAGGGGCGTGCGCGTTTGAATTTTTTGAATATTTCGCAGTCGTCGTTGGCGGAGGTCGACTACTGCATTCACGCGGCGCGACGGCTCGGATACATCTCCGAGCAGCTGGAAGAGGAGCTCAAGACCGCGATGAAACAAGTCGGAGCGCCGCTGGCAGGCTTGATCCGATCGGAGCGCGCCAAGATGCTGACGCGCACTGCCAGCGTCGTCGCGTTGATCGTTTACTTGGCCGCGCGCCTCGCGTAGGCACCCTTTGTGTGCTTTGCGACCCGCCCGACCTGCCCGACCCGCCTGCCCCGCCCGGGCGGCTGTGACCCACCCGGCCCGCCAGGCCCGCCCGGCCCACCGCCTACCGGTGCAACTCGCAAACTTCCCGCGGCTCGGTGCCGGTCACGAACGCCTCGTTCATCACCTTGGGGCAGCGCGGCGTCGCGAGCTTGCCGGTCTCGGCGTCGATGTCCATGAACGTGATTCCCTCGGGCACCTCGAACGGGACGCTCGCGCGGCCGGCCAGCGCGGTCCGCATGAACTGCGTCCAGATCGGCAGCGCGGCGCGCGCGCCGCTCAGGCCCACCGGCTGATTGTCGTCGAACCCGACCCACACCGCCGTGAGGAGCTCGGGCGTGAAGCCGACGAACCACGCGTCGCGCAGATCGTTGGTCGTGCCCGTCTTGCCGGCGGCATCGAGCGTGAAGCCCATGCTGCGCGCCGAGGCGGCGGTCCCCTCGTTGAGGACGCTGCGCATCATGTTCGTCACCAGGAACGTCGTGTCGGGCCGCGCGACGCGGCGCAGCTCGCCCGTCGCCTTCTTCGTCACGTCCTTGCCGCCGCTCGTGATCTGGAGGATCTGCCGCAGCGGGCGAATCGCGCCGCCGTTGGGAAACAGCGTGTACGCCGTCGCGATCTCGAGCGGCGTCGCCTCGAACACGCCGAGCGCGATCGACGGATACGGCTTCGGCGCATTCCCGACGCCGAGCCGCTTCCAGAGCGCGGCGACGTTGTCGTAGCCGGCCGACTGCGCGACGTGAATCGTCCCGAGGTTGCGCGAGTGCGCCAGCGCGCGCCGGAACGTGATCGGGCCATCGTACTCGTGCTCGTAGTTCTCGGGCGTCCACACCTGATCGTCGAACTGGAAGGTCTCCTGCTCGTCGTTCGTGATCGAGGCGGGCGTGACGTCGGTGCGGCCGCTCTTCAGCGCCTCCTCGAACGCCGTGAGGAAGACGAACGGCTTGAAGACCGATCCCGGCTGGCGCCGCGACAGGACGGCGCGATCGTACTGCGACTGGTTGTAGGAGCGGCCGCCGACGAACGCGAGGATCTCGCCGGTGCGCGGATCGAGCGCGATGAGCGCCGCTTCCGCCTTGCCGCGCTTGCGCTTGGGCAGCAGCTCGTCGACGTGGACGAGGCCGTCCCGCACGGCGTCCTGCGCAAGCCGCTGCACGTGCAGATCGAGCGTCGTATAGACGTCCACCGCCTGCGTCGTCGTCGTCGTGAGGCCCGGGTATTGATCGGCGAGCGTCTGTTGAACGAAGTCGACGAAGTACGGCGCCTCGGCCTCGAGCGCGCGCTGCACGACGACGAGCGGCTCGTGCGCGGCGCGATCCGCGAGGTCCTTGTCGATGTAGCCGGCGTCGACCATCGCCTGCAGAACGACGTTCCGCTTCTCCTTGCACCGCGCGGGATTCGTGAACGGCGACAGCGCCGACGGCGACTGGAAGACGCCGGCGATCGTCGCCGCCTCGGCGAGCGTCACGTTCGTCACGTCCTTGCCGAAGAACAGCCGCGACGCTTCCGCGACGCCGACGATGCCGAACGAGCCGCGCTGGCCGAGCGTCAAGTCGTTCAGGTACATCTCGAGGATTTCGTCCTTCGACGCGCGCACGGTGATGATGAGCGACACCCACGCCTCGAGGATCTTGCGCCGCCACGATTTCTCGCGCGCGTCCTTGAGCGTCATGCCGGGAAACATCTTCGGCAGAAAGACGTTGCGCGCGACCTGCTGCGTGATGGTGCTGCCGCCGGCCGTGTACGTGCGCTTGCCGCGCAGGTTGGAGAGCGCGGCGCCGAGGATGCCGATCGGATCGACGCCCGGATGCTCGTAGAAGCGGCGGTCCTCGGTCGCGAGCACCGCCTGCTGGACGCGCTGCGGGATCGCGGTCAGCGCCACCGGCCGCCGCTTCTCGCGTTCGCCAGCGTTGAGCGCCGTCAGCACCGGCGCGTCGAGCATGAGCCGCTCGCTCGGCCTGGCGCCGACCTCGAGCCGCAGCACGCGGTCCGGCGTCCGCGGCGGCGTCCTGGTGCGCGCCGCCGTCTTCACCGCCGGCGTCGGCGGCTGAAAGACGACGCGGACGATCTTCTGTTTGAGCTGCGGCGCGCGCGGGTTGATCGTGACGGCGCCGCCGCCGATGGTGAACTCGCCCGGCTTCTCGAGCTGTTCCCGATGCGTATAGCCGAGGTCGTTGAGCCGGTCGATGAGCTGCCGCTCGGTGAGCGACTGGCCGCGGCGCAGCTCGAGCGGACGCGCGAGAATGCGCGGGAACACCGTTTCGCGCTCGCCGTGCAGCCGCGCGTCGATCAGGTGTGCGAAGCGGATGTAGTAATAGGTCGCGACGAAGCAGAGCACGACGGTCGGTATCGCCGCGGCCAGCGCGGCGAGACGCACCCACCGCTTCCGCCACATGGCAGCGATACGAATGCGCAAAACTGCAGTCGCGGCTTGATCCTCAGTCACTTATTCCTCGACGCTCCGACGATCCGGTTCAGCCCGTTAGACGAGGCGCCTCGAGCGAGAGTCGCCCTTCATCCTTTCGGTCGCAACCGGCTGTGACGTGACTCTTGACAGATGAGGTCGAAGGCCGACCGGAAACGGCTCAGATCGCGACGATCCAGTGGTGCCCGAGGTCGAGGGGCAGCTCCTCGTCGAGTCGATCGACGAGCGCGGGACCGTATTCGTTCAGGAACGACACGAAGCCGATCGTCCGTTCCTGCGCGTGCCCGCCCGGGAAGGCGAGCGCGCGCGCGTGCATGAACTGGCGCCGCAGCGTTTCGTCGCGCCGCTTCGCCGCCTGAATCATCTTGCCGTGCAGGGTCTGGAGATCGCGCCGCATGCGCTCGAGCGTCGAGCGCGCCGCGCCCTCGAGCGTCGGATCGAGCGCCGGGATCGTTTGAATCAGGCGTCCCATCTGGCTTTCGATCGTCTGCGCGGCGTCGGTGAACGACTCCTCGACGATCGGCGGAATCTGCGCCCTGAGCAGCTCGTTGAGCGCCGCTTCGTCCTGCGCCTGCAGCGCCTCGAGCGGCAGCTTGTATTTCGTGAGGAAGCGCAGCGCGGCGGAGTCGAGAATCGTCGCCGACGCGCGCGGGTAGAAGAGCGGCATCGGCACGCCGAAATGCTCGTAGACGCCGCGAAGCTGGCCGAGGTACGCGAGCTCGTTCGGCCCCGCGACGTACGCGATGGTCGGAAAGATCGTGTCCTGCACCACGGGCCGCAGCAGGACGTTCGGGCTGAAGCCGGTCGGATGCGCCGTCGCCTGCTCGACAAGCGCCGCCGCGGGAAACTGCTGATCGCCGACGACGAAACGGCCGTCCTGCTGGCGGATGGCGCGCCGTCCGCCGTCGAGATGAAAGAGCGCGAGGCTGTCGTCCTGCGCGTGGACCTGCGCGTGATAGCCGCGCGCGGTGAGATCGGATCCGGCGAGCGCCGCCAGCTTCGCCGTCTGGCCCGGCATCGAGAGCTCGCGCGCGAAGACCTGGCTGACGAGCGGCTTCGACGCCGGATCCGACGAGTCGTACACGACGAGGCCGCGAGAGCCGAGGACCTCCTCGAGCCAGCGGCCGAACGCGTCGGCCATGCCGACGCCCGGCACATACGCGCGCCGCAGGCCGGCGAGGAGCGGAGTTCGGAATTCGGTGTCGGGGAGCAGGCGTTCGAGCTCGGCGAGCGCGTCGACGATCGTCGAATCGAGGCGGACCGTCGCAACCGGCGACGGCTCGGCGGTGGGCCGCGGCGGGAGCGACGCCGTGCGCGGCCCGCGCTCCTGGTCGAAGACCGTACACGATCGCACTTCTTCCCAGTCGTGATCCTCGGCGTCGATCCAGAAGATCGCGATGGCGGGAATGCCGTGGTCGCGCGCCACCTGCTCGGCGAGCTTGAGCGCGGTGAGCGCCTTCAAGAGCGTGAACAGCGGCCCGCCAAAGAGGCCCGCCTGCTGGCCGGTGACGATTGCCGCCGTGCGCGGGTCCGCCAGCAGCCGGCCGGCGTCGCGCGCCGACGGCGGCGCGTGCCGCCGCTCCTGCTGCGCGGCGATCACGCGGGCGATCGCGTCGCGGCGGCGCTCGTGGGCCTGCGTGCGGCGGATCGCGTCGGCCCACGCCGCGCGGTCGGCCGGGTCGCCGGAGAAGAACGGCGCGACGGATCGGAAATCGAAGGCGTAATCGGCGGCGAGCCGGCGAATCCACGGAAAGCGGCGGACATCGACGGGAATGCGCACCGAGGGTCCGTCCGCGGATGTGAAGGGCTCGGCCGAGTTGACCTGCACGTGAACGCCTACTGTGTCAAAGCGCCGCGCGGACTGTCAAGCGCGCGGACGCGCTATTCGCTTGATGCGACAGCACTAAGACGCCGATCGGCGCGCGTCGGTTGCGTGCAGTTGTGTTACCATGGCGAAGCCTGCCCGAGGAGATCCTTCACTGAGCATGGAAGCTGTTGGCGCCCGGTTTCCTGCCGCGTTCGGACCGTTTCGCGTTCTTCATCAGATTGGGTCGGGGACGTGGGGACCCGTGTTTCGCGCGTACGACCAGGCGCGCGATCGCCCCGTCGCCGTCAAACTCTTCACGCTCGATCTCACGCCGGAGCATGTGCGGCAGCTCGTCGCGGAGTTCCAGCGGCTGATCGAGGCCGCGCTCGATCACCCGGCCCTCGCCGCGCCGATCGCCACCGGCACCGCCGGGCCGTCCGCATATCTGGTTCACGAGTTCTACGAGGCGCAGCCGCTCGATCAGGCAGTCCGCGAATACGGTCCCGCGCCCGCGGCCGACGCGCTGCGCGTCGCGGCGCAGCTCGCCGGCGGGCTCGACTTCGCCGCCGCCGTCAACGTAACGCACGGCGCGCTGCACCCGCGCGATGTTCTGCTGTCGCCGAACGAAACGCGGCTCACCGGCATCGGCGTCGCGGCGGCGTTCGAGAAGATCGGCATCGCGCCGCCGGTGCGGCGCCCGTTCACGCCGCCCGAGCAGATCGCCGGCGCGCCGTGGGATCGGCGCGCGGACGTCTTCGGGCTCGCCGCGCTGATGCACGAGCTGCTCTCGGGACGCAGGACGACGGGGACGAGCGCGCCTGCGGCCGACTCGCTTTCGGAGGTGCGCGGCGCCGACGCCGCCGCGCTGCGATCCGTGTTCGCGCGCGCGCTTGCCGAGGATCCTGCGGCGCGCTACGCGACGGCGCTCGAGTTCGCGGCGGCGCTGAACGGCGCGTTTCCCGAGACTGCAAGCCAGCCGGCGCAGGATTCGGCCGCTGCAGGCATGCCGATCGGCGTGAGCGCACCGCCCTCGTCTGCGGCTGACGATACACATCCATCGGCACCGCCGCTCAACGAAGGTGCGACGGCGCCATCGAACGCCGCGCCGCCCGCCGCGTCGACGGCGGCGCTCGGCGAAGCGGAGCAGGAACGGTATCGCGACGTCGAGGCGGCGCCGTCACTCGTGCAGCCGGACGTCGCGCCGGCCGTGGCCGGACTCGAGCACGCTGCGCCGCGTCGGCGGCTCATTCTCTGGCCGATTGCCGCCGCGCTCGCGGTCGGCATCGGCGCAGGATTCCTCGGCGGCTACGGCGTCGGCTCACGCGATCGACTCGAAGTCCCGGTCTACGACGTGTCGCCGGCGATTCCGAGCACGCCGAGGGCGCCGGCGACGGCTGCCACACCGGCTGGAAAGGAATTCACGGAAAGCGCCGTGAGCGAGGCGCCCAAGCCGGCCGCGCCGGCGCCTTCGCCCGCCGCCACCGCGCCGCGTGCCGGCGCGTCAGCTCCCACGACTCCGCCGGGCCCGCCGTCGACCGAATCGGGGCGCGGGCGCGTGCTCGTGCGATCCACGCCCGCGGGCGCGCGCGTCTTCGTCGACGGGCGCGAGTACGGGGCGACGCCGGCGGCGATCCGCGGCCTCGCCTTCGGCACGCATCAGGTCCGCGTCACGCGCGACGGCTACGTGGAGGAAGAGCGGCGCGTCGCGATCACCGCCGCTCGGCCGGCGCAGTCGATCACCGTGCCGCTGGCGCGCACGCGGACGGCATCCGCCGTCGGCGCCAGCGCCAGCACGCCGGCGCCGTCGACGCCCGCGACGATCGGCCGCTTCGTCGGCCAGCTCGCGATCGATTCGCGGCCGCCCGGCGCGAAGGTGTACGTCGACGGAAAGCTGATGGGGAATACGCCGCTCGCGCTGGGTGATGTGCGCGCCGGCGAGCACGTCGTGCGCATCGAACAGGATGGCTATCGCCGATGGTCGTCCTCGGTGCGGGTCGTCGCCGCCGAGCAGAATCGCGTGACGGCGTCTCTCGAAAAGTGAAGGGGCTGCCCCGACAGCGGCAGCCGCAACCTATGGAAGCGATTCTCGCGCTCGAAGACGGCACCTGGTTTCGCGGCGAGGCCGCGGGCGCGGACGGCGACGCGCGCGGCGAGGTCGTGTTCAACACGGCGATGACCGGCTACCAGGAAATCCTCACCGATCCGTCGTACGCCGGACAGATCGTCACGATGACGTGTCCGGAGATCGGCAATTACGGCGTGACGCCGGCCGACGTCGAATCGCGCACGCCGCAGGTCGCCGGCTTCATCATCCGCGACGAGTCGCCGGTGGCGAGCAACTGGCGCGCCGAGATGACGCTGCGCGACTACCTCGTCGCGAACGACATCGTCGCGATCTCGGACATCGACACGCGCGCGCTGACGCGGCAGCTGCGGTCGGGCGGCGTCATGCGCGGCGTGATCGCGACCGGTGCCGCGCTCGATCCGCACGCGCTCGTCGAGCGTGCGCGCGCGATTCCGCAGATGGAAGGATCCGATCTGGTGCGCGGCGTGACGACGGCGGCGCCGTTCGACTGGCCGGCCGAAGACCCCGGCGAATTCGGCGTCCCGCCCGAACGGCGCGCGAAGCGCCGGCTGAAGATCGCCGCGTACGACTTCGGCATGAAGCGGAACATCCTGCGGCGCCTGAGCGCGCACGGCTGCGACGTCCGGGTCTACCCGGCGACAACGCCCGCGTCTGAGCTCCTCGCGACCGGCCCCGACGGCGTGTTCCTCAGCAACGGCCCCGGCGATCCGGCGCCGCTGACGTACGCGATCGAGAACGCGAAGACGCTCGTCGCGTCGGACGTGCCGGTCTTCGGCATCTGCCTCGGTCATCAAATCCTCGGCCTCGCGATGGGCGGATCGACCTTCAAGCTGAAGTTCGGCCACCGCGGCGCCAATCATCCGGTGAAGAAGCTCGCGACGGGCAAGGTGGAAATCACGTCGCAGAACCACGGCTTCGCCGTCGATCCCGGCTCTCTGCCGGACGACGTCGAGGTGACGCATCTCAATTTGTACGACGGCACCGTCGAAGGGCTCCGCCACAAGACGCGGCCCGTGTTCTGCGTGCAGTATCATCCCGAGGCGTCGCCGGGGCCGCACGACGCGGACTATCTGTTCGACGACTTTCTGACGTTGATAGAGGAGCGCAGGGGCTAGCCCCCAGCCCCCAGCCCCGACACCGGAAGGACATGCCGCGTCGCACCGATCTCAAACGCGTCCTCATCATCGGCTCCGGTCCCATCGTCATCGGTCAGGCGTGCGAGTTCGACTACTCGGGCAGCCAGGCGTGCAAGGCGCTGCGCAGCGAGGGGCTCGAGGTCGTGCTCGTCAACAGCAACCCGGCGACGATCATGACCGACCCCGAGCTCGCCGACCGCACCTACGTCGAGCCGCTGACGCCGGACGTGCTCGCGGCGATCATCGAGCGCGAGCGGCCCGACGCGCTGCTGCCGACGGTGGGCGGCCAGACGGCGCTCAATCTCGCCGTCGATCTCGCGTCGGCCGGCACGCTCGAAAAGTACGACGTGGAGCTGATCGGCGCGTCGATTCAGGCGATCAAGGTCGCCGAAGATCGGCAGCTGTTCAAGGACGCGATGCGCGAAATCGGCCTCGACGTGCCGCAGAGCGGCATCGCGCGGTCGATCGGCGAGGCCGTGGAGCTCGCCAGGACGCTCGGCTTCCCGCTCGTCATCCGGCCGTCGTTCACGCTCGGCGGCGTCGGCGGCGGCATCGCGTACAACGTCGAGGAGTTCCGCGATCTGGCGGAGCGCGGCATCGAGCTGAGCCCGGTCCACGAAATCCTCGTCGAGGAGTCGGTGATCGGCTGGAAGGAATTCGAGCTCGAGGTGATGCGCGACGTCGCCGACAACTTCGTCGTCATCTGCTCGATCGAGAACGTCGATCCGATGGGCGTGCACACCGGCGACAGCATCACGGTGGCGCCGATTCTCACGCTGAGCGACAAGGAGTACCAGCGGATGCGCGACGCCGCGCGCCGCATCATCCGCCGCGTCGGCGTGGAGACGGGCGGATCGAACATCCAGTTCGCGGTGAACCCGAAGAACGGGCGGATGGTCGTCATCGAGATGAACCCGCGCGTCTCGCGGTCCTCGGCGCTGGCGTCGAAGGCGACCGGTTTCCCGATCGCGAAGATCGCCGCGAAGCTCGCGCTCGGCTACCACCTCGACGAGATCAAGAACGACATCACGCGCCTCACGCCGGCGTCTTTCGAGCCGGCGATCGACTACGTCGTCGTCAAGATCCCGCGGTGGAACTTCGAGAAGTTCCCGCAGGCCGATCGCACGCTGACGACGCAGATGAAGTCGGTGGGCGAGGTGATGGCGATCGGCCGCACCTTCAAGGAAGCGTTCATGAAGGGCGTCCGCTCGCTCGAGCTCGGGCGCGGCGGGCTGCTCTTCGCGCCGTCGAACATGGACGACGAGGACGATCCGGCGCTGCGCAAGCGGCTGGCGATTCCGTCCGACCGGCGCATGTGGGATCTCTTCCGCGCGATCGGACGAGGCTGGAGCGTCGAGCAGCTGCACGAGATCACGAAGATCGATCCGTGGTTCCTGCGGCAGTTCGCCGAGATCGCGGCGCTGCGGCGTGAAGCGGCCGGCATGGGACTCGGGCAGCTCGACGCGGCCGCCATGCGCCGCATGAAACGCGCCGGCTTCGGCGATCAGGAGCTGGCGCTGGCGCTCGACGAGACCGAGGCGGCGGTCAGCGATCGGCGTGCGGCGCTCGGCCTCAAGCCCGTCTACAAACGCGTGGACACGTGCGCCGCCGAGTTCGAGTCCTTCACGCCGTATCTCTACAGCGCGTACGAGCCGAGCTGCGAGGCGAATCCGACGCCGCGCAAGAAGGTCGTGATCCTCGGCAGCGGACCGAATCGAATCGGCCAGGGCATCGAGTTCGACTACTGCTGCTGCCACGCGGCCTTCGCGCTGAAGGAGGAAGGCCTCGAGACGATCATGATCAACTGCAACCCTGAGACGGTGTCGACCGACTACGACACCGCCGATCGGTTGTACTTCCAGCCGCTGACGTTCGAGGACGTGATGGCGGTGATCGAGACCGAAGCGTCGGCCGGCGGCGAGGTGTCGTGCCTCGTGCAGTTCGGCGGCCAGACGCCGCTCAAGCTCGCGCTCGCGCTGCAGCGCGCGGGCGTGCGCATCCTCGGCACGTCGCCCGACTCGATCGATCTCGCCGAGGATCGGAAGCGCTTCGCGAAGCTGCTCAACGAGCTCGAGATCACGCAGCCGGCGAGCGGGACGGCGACCTCGCGCGCCGAAGCGCGCGACGTGGCGGCGTCGATCGGTTTTCCGGTGGTCGTGCGGCCGTCGTACGTGCTCGGCGGCCGCGGGATGGCGATCGTGTACGACGTCGGCACGCTCGATCGCTACATGGCGCAGGCGGTCGACGCGTCGCCCGAGCATCCGGTGCTCGTCGACCGTTTCCTCGAGGACGCGTTCGAGTTCGACGTGGACGCGATCGCCGACGCGACCGGCGCCGTCGTCATCGGCGGCATCATGGAGCACATCGAGGAGGCGGGCATCCATTCCGGCGACAGCTCCTGCGTGGTGCCGCCGTTCATCTGCCCCGAGCGGCATCTCGCGACCATCCGCGACTACACGCGGCGCATCGCGCGCGCGCTGAAGGTCGTCGGCCTGATGAACGTGCAGTACGCGATCAAGGACGATGTCGTCTACGTGCTCGAGGTGAACCCGCGCGCGTCGCGCACCGTGCCGTATCTGTCGAAGGCCGCAGGTGTGTCGCTCGCGAAGGTCGCCGCCCGCGTGATGGCCGGCCGGACGCTCGCCGAGCTCGGGCTGCGCGAAGACGTGCAGGTGGCCGGCGTCTTCGTCAAGAGTCCGGTCTTCCCGTTCGTGCGGTTCCCGGGCGTCGACACGATTCTCGGCCCGGAGATGAAGTCCACTGGCGAGGTGATGGGCGGCGCGACGAACTTCGGCGTCGCCTTCGCGAAGGCGCAGCTCGCGGTCGGGCAGCGGCTGCCCGAGCGCGGTACGGCGTTCGTCAGCGTGAACAACGACGACAAGGCGAACCTGCTGCCGATCGCGCGCGACCTCGCCGCGCTCGGGTTCAAGCTGATCGCGACGCGCGGCACGGCGGCGTATCTGCGCGCCTACGGCCTCGACGTGGACGTCGTCTACAAGGTCAACGAGGGGCGGCCGAACATCGCCGACGAAATCGTCAACCGCAAGGTGGATCTCGTCGTCAACACGCCGCTCGGCCGCGAGTCGTTCTTCGACGATCGCACCGTGCGGCGCGCGGCGATGATGCACGAGGTCCCGTGCATCACGACGCTCACCGGCGCCGCCGCCGCCGTCAGCGCGATCCGCGAGACGTGGCCGCGTTCTCTGTGGCCTCTCCTCTGTCCGTCCTCTGTGTCCTCTCCTCTGTGCGTCCCTCTGCGCCCTCTGTAAACCTCCGTGTCCTTGTCAGCGACGCCGCCCCGGTGACGGCCTTGCAGAGGCGCGCGGCATGCGAAAGATCGCCGCGCTGCCGGGCGGCGCGCTCGTCGCGGGCGCCGCCGCCGGCCTGCTGATCGACAACATCCCGCGCGTCCCTGCCATCCTTCTTCTTGTCGCGTCGCCGGCGGCGGCTTTGTACACGTGGCGTACGGCGCGGCCTCGCGCGCTGGCCGGCGCGGTCGTCGCGGCCTTCTTCCTCGGCGGCGCGCTGCTCGCGAACGTCGCCTGGCAGCGCGCCTGGCGTCCGCCGCTGCGCGCGGCGTTCGAGGCGCTCGCGCGCGACGAGCGCGCCGAGGCCGCGCGCGAAGGCCGGCGTCTCCCCGACGACGATGAGGCGTTCGCGATCGTCGAGGGAATCCTGCGGGCGGACGCGTCGCCGGCCGAGTCGGGCGTCTCGCTGAGCCTCGACGTCGAAAAAGGGGTACGACCCCTTTTTCTGGCGCGCGGCGGCATCGTCGTCACCGTCGCCGGCACGCTCGCGGCGCGCGAGATCGACGCGTGGCGCGCCGGACGCCGTGTTCGTCTTCCGGTGCAGCTTCGCCGTCCGTCGCGCTACCTCGATCCCGGCGTGCCCGACAACGAGCGCGCGCTCGCGCGCCGCGGCACGACGCTCGTCGGCTCGGTGAAGAGCGGCGCCCTCGTCGAGGTGACGGCGCGCGGCTCGCCGTGGCGCGAGGCGATTTCCGCCGCGCGCGCGTTTGCGCGGCGCGCGATCACCGACGCCGTCGGCCCGTGGAGCGCGCGGTCGGCGGCGATCGTCGCCGCGATCGTGATCGGCGATCGCGCGGGCCTCGACGCGGACGTCCAGCGCCGGCTGCAGGAGGCCGGCACGTACCACGTCATCGCGATCTCGGGCGGAAACATCGCCATCCTCGCCGGCCTGTTGATTGGGGCGTTCCGGTTCGCGGGTCACCTCGGTCGCGCGGCGATGATCGCATCGATCGCCGCGCTGGTGGCCTACGCGGATCTCGTCGGCAACGGCGCGTCCGTCGATCGCGCGACGCTCATGGCGGTCGTCTACTTCGGCGCGCGCGTCTTCGACCATCGCACCGCGCCGCTCAACGCGCTCGCCGTCGTCGCCGCGCTGCTCGTGCTCGCGGATCCGCTCGCCGTCGCGGATCCCGCGTTCGTCCTCACCGTCGGCGCGACGGTCGCCATCCTCGTCGTCGTGCCCGTCGTGACGACGATCAACGCAGAGCCCGCAGAACCCGCAGAACCTGTGAACACAAGAATCTCTGCGAGGTCCGCGCGCTCCGCGTTGAGCGTCGTCCGTGACGCCGCCGTGTCCATGCTCGCGGCCTCCGTGGCGACCGAGGCGCTTCTCTTTCCGATTGGCGCGCTGATCTTCTCTCGCATTACGTTCGCGGGGCTCGTGCTCAACTTTCTCGCGATTCCGCTCATGGCGGTGGCGCAGATCGCGGGCATGGCCGTCGTGCCGGTGGCGACGGCGTCGCGCACGGCGGCATCGCTCGTCGGCGCCGTTGCGCATCTGGGCGCGGCGGGTCTCGTGCGGTCGGCCGATCTCGTTTCGCTTGCGCCGATGCTCACCTATCGCATCGCGCCGCCGCCGTGGATCGCGGTCGGCGCCTACTACGCGGCTGGCGCCATGTGGTGGACGCTCTGGCGGCGGCGCGTCGAGATCGCCGGCAGCGGCGAAACGACGCGCGCGCGGCGGCTGCGCTACGCCGCCGCCGTCGTCGCGGGAACGGCCGCGCTCTGGATCCTCGCCGACCCGCGCGCCATCGCGGCGTCGCGCGGCGACGGACGCCTGCACGTCACGGCGCTCGACGTCGGACAGGGCGACGCGATCTTCGTCGTCTTTCCGGCCGGGTCGACGATGCTCGTCGACGCGGGCGGCGCGGCGGGATCGTCGTTCGACGTCGGCGATCGCGTCGTCGCGCCGGTGATTCGCGCGGCAGGGCACCGGCGCCTCGACGTGCTCGCGCTCACGCACGGCGATCCCGATCACATCGGCGGCGCGCCGTCGATCCTGCGCGAGTTCCGCCCGCGCGAGGTGTGGGAAGGCATTCCGGTGCCGCGATTCGCGCCGCTCACCGCGCTGCGAATGGCGGCCCAGGCGCAAGGCGCGCGGTGGGCCAACGTCTACGCCGCCGACCACGTCG
>QHWK01000461.1 GCA_003223775.1 Acidobacteriota bacterium | reverse complement strand
GGCCACGCGGCGGTCGTCGGGAAGAAGTTGCCCGTCGGATATTTCGACGCGCTGCCGCCGGCGAGCACGTTACGACTGACGATGCCGCCCGGCATGTACGCGTTGATCGACGTCGTGCCCGACGAGAGGCCGTTGCCGAAGATGCCGTACGAGTTGTGCAGCGACAGGTTGTTCGTGTAGACCGCGTTCGTGACGGGAGTCGGCGACGTCGTCGGTCCGCCGTAGAGCCACAGGATCGTCGAGTCCGTCGACATCACCGTGTTGTGGTCGATCGTGATCGCGTCGGGGCCGTCGCCGAGCTGAAACGCCTTCGAGCCGCTGCCCCACGTCGCCGCTGTCATGTCGTCGAAGACGTTGTGGCGGACGGTGATGTGGTTCGTGAGCTGGCTCGGCGCGAGGTTGTCGGTGCCGAGGATATTCACGCCGCCCGCCGTGTGGCGGACGATGTTGTGCTGGAAGGTCACGCGCTGCACGACGACCCACGGCGCGGTGCCGTTCTGATTGCGCGGCGTGAAGACGATCGGATAGCCCGGCTGATCGGCGACCCAGAGGTTCTCGAACACGTTGCCTTCGACGACGACGTCCTGCGCGTTCTTCAGCTCGAAGATGTTCTTCACCGCCCACTTCGTGCCGCTCGCCGGCGTGCCCGCGGTGCCGGCCGCGCCCGTGTCGGTGAAGTACGGGTTCGTCGTCTTCCAGTAGGCGTTCTCGGAGGCCGACGTGCGCCCGTAGATCAGATATTCCTCGGCGTCGACGACGGGCGTCCACGAGATCGTGACGCTGCCGGTCGTGCCCGCGGCGATCGTCGCCGAGACTTCGGTCGAGACAATCGAGCTCGCCTTGTTGGTCTGGCCGGCGACGCGCCGCGCCTGCACCTTGTAGTAGTACGTGCCGGCGGCAAGCGATCCGCCCGTCACCGCTTTCGCGGAGACGGCGGTGGGCGTCGCGAGGATCGGATCTCGCCACGTCAGCTGCTTGCGCAGATAGTTGTGGCGGAAGGTGACGTTCGTCGTGACGAGATTCGGGATCGTCGGATCGGCGCCGCCGAGCAGGAAGTTCTCGGTCGCGCCTTCGAGGTAGTTGTTCTCGATCCGATACGGGCCGGGGCCGTTGTAGCCGCTGATCGCCTGCGAGTCCTGGCCGATGGCCTTGCACTCGGAGACGTAGGAGTTGACCACCGTCGTGTCGCCGCTGTGCAGCGCGATGCCCCGCTTCTGGCCGAGCGCCGGATCACCGTGGACGTACACGCGATCGACGACGAACGCGTACGGCACCTGTGAGAGCTGCGTCTGCGAGGAGTCACCCGCGCCGAGCGAGATGATGTCGCCGTAGCCCTTCGAGTTCGCCTGGAATTCCAGGAACAGGAGCTTGTAGTGGTTCGCCGCCGCCGCCGTGCGCAGCGCCGAGACGCTCGTCGCCGACTTGATCTTCGGCAGCAGCGCCGCATACGCCGGCGTCATGCGGATGCCGGGCCCGGGCAGCTGGCTGTCGGGCGCCGCCGATCGAATCGTGATGAAGTCGCTGACGGCGCCCTTGTTCGGCAGCACGAAACTGCCGGTATAGGTCGCGCCCGGCACGAGCGTGATCACGTCGCCCGGCTGCGCCGCGTTGAGGGCCGCCTGCAGATCGCCGCCTGCGGGGACCGCGATTGTCGCGGCGGCGGCGACCGAAGTCGACGCCAGAATCAACGCACACGCGGACAGTGCTGCCCCATACGGGGTCCGAAACCGCATCTCCAGAGCTCCTGTTGTTGTCGGAAAGAACTTGGCGAGAGCCGCGCGCACGCGGGTCGCGCGAAGCTCTAGCGCAAGGGGGGTGCCACTGCGCTCAAGCAGGAAAATCCGACAGCTACGCGGAGGTGGGTCTCACGAGCGCGTCCATTTCTGTAACACGACCGATCAAAAGTGAAATTGCAGAGGTAGTAAAGAACGTATTTGTTATTGATGCACGCGAGCGCGCGGTGTGAAGCTCTCGTCTCCCGATTCCCTCTAAGGGAGCGCGGCGGCGACGATGGCCCGCGCTTCGGCGAGGATGGCGTCTGGCGACGCGTTCAGGCCGCCGGCCTGGGCGAGCTCGGGCCGGCCGCCGCCGCGGCCGCCGAACTTCGCCGCCAGCGCAGCGATGACCTGCTGCGCCGAGAGCGTCAGGCCCTCCGCGCGCGCGATGACCACGAGCGCCGGCGACGATCGCGACACGACGGCGGCGATATGGCCCGGCTTGGCGGCAATCGCGGCCGCGATCGTCTTGAGACCGGTTGCGTCGGCGTCGATCGCCACGGCGACGAGGCGCGCGACGCCGACGGACTCGGCTGCCGTGGCCAGCTCCTCGGCGCGGTACCCCGCGAGCTCCTGCTGCAGCGCGCTCCGCGCGCGCGTCTGCTCCCTGGCCTCGCCGACCAGCCGCTCGATCGCTGTGGGCAGCTCCGCCGGCAATACCGATAGCTGCCTGATGCTCGACGCCGTCGCATCTCGAAGCACGCGATACGCGCGCAGCGCGCGGCCGCCGCAGACGAACTCGAGCCGCTGCCCGCCCTTGAACCGCTCCCACCGCGCGACGGCGATGACGCCGATCGCGCCCGTCCGCGCGACGTGTGTGCCGCCGCACGCGGACAGATCGAATTGCTCGACGTCGATGAGCCGCAGCGTGCCGCCGCGCGCCGGCTCCTTCCGCAGCGGCAGGCGCGAGGCTTCCTCCGCGCTCGCAAAGCGGATCGCCACCGGGCGATCTTCCCAGACGACGCGGTTGGCTTCGTCCTCCGCCGCCGCAATCTCACGCGGCGACGCTTCGCGCGCGAGATCGACCGTCGACACGTCGGCGCCGAGATGAAAGCTGACGGTCCGCATGTGAAACAGCCGCTCGAACGCCGCCGACAGCACGTGCTGGCCGGTATGCTGCTGCATGTGATCGAAGCGCCGCGGCCAGTCGATCGCGCCGCGAACGAGATGCGCGGTTCCCGGTTCGAGGTTCCCGGTTCCCGCTTGGTTCTCGGTTCCGGGTTCCACGACGTGCGAGATCGAGCCGTCCTCTTCGTCGACGACATCGACGACGCGGAAGGGACCGAGCGTGCCGGTGTCGAACGGCTGGCCGCCCGAGGTGGGATAGAACGCGGTGCGGTCGAGCGTGACGAGCGTGCGGCCGCCACGCGTCTCGACGCGCTGGACCGTCGCGTCAAATTCTCGGAGATACGGATCGGTGTAATACAGGCGGTCGGTCATCGGCTTTCGAGACAGGCGACACGGCCTGCGGCGTCGGGCGCGCGGCCGGCTCGCTGACGGGCAGCTCGAAGAAGAACGTCGCGCCGCCCCACTCGTTCGCGAAGTGGCCGATCGATCCGCCGTACGATTCGATGATCCCGTAGCTCACCGACAGGCCGAGGCCGGTCCCCTTCCCGACCGGCTTCGTCGTGAAGAACGGCTGGAACAGCTTCGGCTCGTCCTCCGGCGCCACGCCGGGCCCATCGTCCTGCACCTCGAGGCGGACGCGCTTGCCGGCGTCGAACACACGAATCAGAATCCGTCCGCGCGCGCGGCCGGCCGACTCGATCGACTGCTGCGCGTTGATGACGAAGTTCAGCGTGACCTGCTCCACCTCGGTGAAGTTCGCGTACACCTTGCGGAGCGTCGAGATCTCGATGTCGAGCACGATCGACGAGTTGTCGAGATCGCGCCGCCGCAGCTGCACGACCTCGTTGATCACGTCGCGCAGATCGACGAGCGCCGGCGGACCGGACTGCTGGCTGCTGAAGCGCGAGAGGTTGCGGATGATCTCGCGCGCGCGGCCGCTCTGCGTCTTGACGAACGCGAGCTCCTCGAGCGCCTCCGGCGAGAGGCCGCGATGCCGCTCGAGGAGCTCCGCCGTGCCGAGGATCGCCTGCAGCGGGTTGTTCAGCTCGTGCGCGACGCCCGAGACGAGGATGCCGACGGCCGCGAGCCGCTCCTGCCGCACCACCTGGCGCTGCAGCGACTGCAGCGTCTCGCGCATCTTGCGCTCCTGCTCGATCTGCACGTCGAGCGCCTGGTGCGTTTCTCGCAGGTTCGCCGCCATCGTGATGAACGCTTCCTGCAGCTCGGCGAGCTCGCGGTTCGGCACGTTGCTGCGGACCGGCGGCGACAGATCCCCGTTCGCGATCCGCCGCACCGCGTCGCGCACGCCGTTGATGCCGCGGCCGACGATGCTCGCCGCGAAGAGCGCGACGAAGAGCAGCGTGAGCGTCATCGCGGAGGCGATCAGGAAATCGCGCCGGTACATCGGCGCCGCGCGCGCGACCGCGACGCTCGTCGGGATCCCGACGCTCAACAGCCACGGCCCGCGCGCGAGGACGGCGTTGCCGTAGAAGCGCTCGATGCCGTCGAGGCCCGTCAGCATCTGCGTGCGCGGCACCTCGCCCGGCGGCAGCGCGCGCGAGTCGGTCGGCTTGCCGATGTAGCGCTCGGCGTCGCGGCTGCGCGCGAGCACCAGCCCGCGCGCGTCGGTCATCGTGACGACCGAGTTCTCGGGCAGCGGCACGTCGCTGAACAGCGTCTGCAGCCTCGCGAGATCGAGCCCGAGGCCGAGGACGCCCGCCACCGCGTCGCTTCCCTCCTGGCGAACCGGATAGGCGAGGATAATCGTCGGCTTGCCGGTGACGACGCCGTGCGTGAGCTCGGTCACGATCGGCTTGCCCGAGGCGATCACCGCTTCGCGCACGCTCGGCAGCGCCGCGGCGGGCGCGGCACCCGGCCGGAGCGGCAACGCGGTCCCCTTGATCATGCCCGTCGAATCGCTCAGCACGATGTTGAGCACGAGCGGCTGATGGCGCAGGACGTCGGCGAAGAGCCGATCGCATGCGGCCGAGTCGAACGCGACGACCGCCTGGTGGCGGACGAGCGCCGACGCCATCGAGTCGAGGCCCGTCAGATACTGATTCAGGTAGGCGGCTGCAGTGGCGGCGACGGTTGCAGCCTGCTCGCGGACCTCGGAATCGCGCTCGAGCCGCGTGACATACGCCGACCAGAGCGCGGCCAGGACAAACGGCACGAGCAGCGATACGGTCATGACCGCGACCTGCCGCCGGATGGGCCGTTCCCGGAGAACTCGCACGAGCTCGTCGCGATTCTAGCGCAGGAGGAGAGGGTCGGGCATGCCGGCTTCTCGGAACCCCTTGGCCCGCAAGCGACAACTATCGCATGCGCCGCACGGACGACCGTTGGCCTGCGGGTCGTAGCAGCTGTGCGTGAGGCCGTAGTCGAGCCCGAGCTCGGCGCCGCGGCGGATGATGTCGGCCTTGCCGAGCGAGATGAGCGGCGTGTGAATCCGGAAGCGCGCGCCCTCGACGCCGTCGCGCGTGCCGAGGTTCGCGACGCGCTCGAAGGCGGCGATGAACTCGGGCCGGCAGTCCGGATAGCCGGAGTAGTCGAGCGCGTTGACGCCGATCACGATGTCGTGCGCGCCGAGCACTTCGGCCCATCCCACCGCGAGCGACAGGAAGATCGTGTTGCGCGCCGGCACGTAGGTGGACGGGATCGTCTCCGCGTCGAGGTCGCGTCCGCGCGGGACGTCGAGGTCCGAGGTGAGCGACGATCCGCCGATCGCCCGAAGGTCGAGATCCATCTCGAGATGCCGCTCGATGCCGAGCGCGCGCGCGACCGCGCGCGCCGCGTCGATCTCGCGCGCGTGCCGCTGGCCGTAGTGGATCGTCAGCGCGAACAGCGTGAAGCGCTGGCGCTTGGCGATCGCCGCGGCGGTGTACGAATCGAGTCCCCCGCTCAGGAGGACGACGGCGCGCATGCGAGATCCGTCAGACGCCCCGCGTGTCAGGATGCCAGATGAACTTGTGGAGCTGCAGCTGAAGGCGCGCCGGCAGGCGATCGGCCAGCATCCACTCCGAGAGCGTCCGGGGATCCATGACGCCGTGGACCGGCGAGAGCAGCACCGCGGCGGCGCGGGACGCGAGGCCGTAGCGCGCGATCACGTCGCGCGCGTACTCGTAGTCGGCGCGATCCTTCACGACGAACTTCACCTCGTCGTGCGGCGCGAGCGCATCGAGGTTGCGCCACTCGTTCCGGTCCGCTTCGCCGCTGCCGGGGCACTTGACGTCGACGATCTTCACCACGTCGCGCGGCACGCGCGCGATCGGCCGGTGGCCGCCGGTCTCGAGCATCACGGTGCGTCCCTCCGCCAGCAGCCGTTCCATCAGCGGATACACATCGTCCTGCAGGAGCGGCTCGCCGCCGGTGATCTCGACGAGCGGGCACCCGTGGCGATCGACGGCGGCGACGACCTCGTCGATCGTCATCTTGCGCCCCTCATGGAAGGCGTATGGCGTGTCGCACCACGAACAGCGCAGGTCGCACGCCGTCAGCCGCACGAAGACGCACGGACGGCCCGCGTGGCTCGACTCGCCCTGGATCGAGTTGAAGATCTCGTTAACAGTGAGCACTTTTACTATTCTACTGGCATGGCGAAACCGACGTTCATCTGGAAACCCACCTGAACCACGTGCAAGACCGCCAGAAGTTTTCTGGACACGGCCGGCGTGGACGTCAGCGAGG
>QHWK01000115.1 GCA_003223775.1 Acidobacteriota bacterium | reverse complement strand
ATGGCAAGCTGACGCTGTGGTCGAGCACGCAGACGCCGCACTACGTCCACCGCGCGCTCGCGAAGGCGCTCGCGATGCCGGCGGCGCACATCCGCGTCGTCGCGACGCCGAACGGCGGCGGCTTCGGCGGCAAGAGCGATCCGTTCAACCACGAAATCGTCGTCGCGAAAGCCGCGCTGATGCTCGATCGCCCGGTGAAGATCTGCCTGACGCGCGAAGAGGTGTTCTACTGCCACCGCGGGCGCCATCCGGTGCTGATGCGCGTCAAGACCGGCGTGAAACGTGACGGCACGATCGCGGCGATGCACATGCAAACGCTGCTCGACGGCGGCGCGTACGGCTCGTACGGCGTCGCGAGCACCTTCTACACCGGCGCGCTGCAGACGGTGACGTATCACATCCCGGCGTATCACTTTCAGGGCTGCCGCGTCTTCACCAACAAGCCGCCCTGCGGCCCCAAGCGCGGCCACGGTACGCCGCAGAGCCGCTTCGGCCAGGAGATTCAGCTCGACAAGATCGCCGAGCGCCTCGCGATCGATCCCGCCGCGCTGCGCCTGCGGATCGTCGAGCAGCCGGAGACGCTGACCGCGAATTACCTCCGCGTCGGCACGATCGGCCTCACCGAGTGCATCCGCCGCGTGACGCAGGCCGCCGATTGGACGAACCGGTTCGGCAAGCTGCCGTACGGCCGCGGCGTCGGGCTCGCGTGCTCGTCGTACCTCTCCGGCGCCGGCTTGCCGATCTACTGGAACGACATGCCGCATTCCGGCGTGCAGCTCAAGCTCGATCGCAGCGGCGGCGTGACGGCCTTCTGCGGCGCCACCGAAATCGGCCAGGGCTCCGACGATGTGCTCGTGGCGTGCGTGGCGGAAGTACTCGGCATCGAGCCGATCGACATCCGCGCGGTGACGGGCGACACCGATCTCACGCCGGTCGATCTCGGATCGTACTCGAGCCGCGTCACGCTGATGATGGGGAACGCCGCGATTCAGGCCGCCGAGCGCGCGCGCGACCTGCTCGCCGACGCCGTCGCGAGCAAGCTGCAGGTGCCGAAGGAACGCCTCGTCTTCGCCGACCGCCGCGTGTTCGACGCCGAGAATCCGTCTGCGGGCGTTTCGTTCGCGGAGGCGGTGTGCCTCGCGGAGGCGCGCGTCGGGACGATCGGCACGATCGGCTCGTACACGCCGCCGCGCTCGGCGGCGAAGTTCAAGGGCGGCGGCGTCGGCCCGTCGCCGACCTACTCGTATTCGGCGGCGATCGTCGAGGTCGACGTCGATGCCACGACCGGCTGGATTCACGTGCCGCGCGTGTGGATCGCGCACGACATCGGCCGCGCGCTCAACCCCACGCTCGTGCGCGGCCAGGTCGAAGGCAGCGTCTACATGGCGCTCGGCGAGGCGTTGATGGAGGAACAAATCTTCCGCCGCCTGCCGCCGAAGCTGTCGCACGCGCTCGTGCACAAGTTCCCGTCGATGCTCGAGTACAAGAGCCCGACGACGCTGGACATGCCGGAGGTGTTCACCGAGCTCGTCGAGCATCCCGATCCGCGCGGGCCGTTCGGCGCGAAAGAAGTCGGGCAGGGACCGCTGCTGCCGGTGATGCCCGCCGTCGCCAACGCCGTGTTCGACGCGATCGGCGTGCGCATCGACGAAGTCCCGATCACGCCGGAGAAGATCGTGAAGGCGCTCGAGGCGAAGGCGGCCGGCAAGCCGGCGCGCTACGGGCCGTCGACGTTCCCGGAGATCCCATGGCCTGAACCGCTGCTCGTCCCGCCGCCATGGGACGGCGGCGACGGACGGGCGATCGACGACGCAACGCGGAAGCGCGAAGCGGTGCCGTCATGATGCGCCTGCCGCATTTCCTGTTCGAGTCGCCGCGCAGCGTCGCGGAGGCCGCGGAGCGCCTCGCGGCCGCGCCGGCCGGCGAGGCGATGCTCGTCGCGGGCGGGACCGATCTGCTGCCGAACATGAAGCGGCGGCAGCAGACGCCGCGCACGCTGATCGGGCTTCGCCGCGTCGACGAGCTGCGGCAGATCGCGAACGGCGATGGGCTTCGCATCGGCGCCGGCGTCACGCTCGCCGAGCTCGTGCGCGACGCGCGCTGCCGTCCGCGCGACGGCGGACGGCCGCTCGCCGATCCGTACGGCGCGCTGCGGCAGGCCGCTGCGCACGTCGCGACGCCGCAGCTCCGGAACATGGGCACGATCGGCGGCAACCTCTGTCTCGACACGCGCTGCAACTACTACGACCAGAACTACGAGTGGCGCAAGGCGATCGACTTCTGCATGAAGAAAGACGGCGCGATCTGCTGGGTGGCGACGTCGAGCCCGCGCTGCCTCGCGGTCTCGTCCACCGACACGGCGCCCGCGCTGATGGCGCTCGGCGCCGAGGTGACGCTCGTCTCAGCGGCGGCCGGCGAGCGGCGCATAGCCGTCGCGGATCTGTTTCGCAACGACGGCATCCACTACCTGACGCGGCGCCATGACGAGATCCTTACGGCCGTCCAGCTGCCGCCGCTCGACGGCTGGCGCAGCGTCTATTGGAAGCTGCGCCGGCGCGGCGCATTCGATTTCCCGGTGCTCTCGGTTGCTGCGGCCGTGAAGATCACGCCCGACGGAACGGTCGAGAGCGCGCGCGTCGTGCTCGGCGCGGTCGCCTCCCGTCCGCTCGAGGCCGCCGATGCCGCGGCGGCGCTCGTCGGCCGTCCGCTCGAAGACGACGCCATCGCGAGCGCGGCCGAGCGCGCCGCTCAGCCCGCGCGGCCCATGGATAACACAGACTTCACACTGGTGTGGCGCAAGCGTGTGACGAGGCAGTTCGTCGGCTACGCGCTGCGCGAGCTCCGCGGCGAGGATATGCGTGAGGTGCGAAAAACGATCGGCCGTCAGTACGAGTTGTGGTCCTGACGGACGAACGCGCCGTCGCGCGTCTTGGCCAGGAACCGGGCGTCGACGAGCGCGCCGAGGACGGCGTTGCACGCGGTCTCGTCCAGGCGCCACAACCGGCGCGCCTGTTCGGGCGTGAGCCGCAACCCCGGCATCTCGAGAAATTCCCCGCGAATCCGTCGAACGACGTCCTGAATTCCTCCGCTCGATTCCCTCATCGGTCCCCCGTTGGTCGGTGCGAACGCGTCTGCTGATTCACACGCGGTGCCAAGAGGGTGCCCCGGCAATATGGCGGAAACTCTGCGGTTGAAGCGACGCGCCCGTCGAGGCGCGTCGGCTTCGCTACCGGTCGTGTCGCGATTTATTTCGCCTTCGACTTGCGCCGGGATGCCCAGTATTTCTTCATGCGCTCGGATACGGCCTTGCGGGCCGCGGCCGACATCCGGCTGCGGCGACGGCGCCGCCGCCCGCCGCCGGCCCGGGCGGGCGCGTCGTCAGCAGCGGCGCCGCGGCCGCCGCCGCGGAATAGCTCCGGGAATGCCCGCCGGATCGCCGCTTCTTCGCGCCGGAGCTCCTCCAGCCGCGATTTCGCGCCCAGCCGCGCCAGGCGCCGTAACTCGTCTCGACTCAAGTCGGCCACACACCCTCCATCTGGACAATGAGTTGGCCACAGGGCCAACTCGTTGGCCTGCAATCCTAGACTCTTCCGTCGCAGCCAGTAAAGTCAGTATCTGGCAGCGGGCCTCGCGTCGGGTTGTTCGCCTCGGGCCTGCTGCACGATTCTGACGCCGGCACTCGCGCCGACGCGGCTGGCGCCGGCCGCGATCATCGCCTTCATGCCCTCGAGATCGCGCACGCCGCCGGCGGCCTTGACGCCCATGTCCGATCCGACGACGCGCCGCATCAGCGCGACGTCGGCCGCCGTGGCGCCGCCCGACGCGAAGCCTGTGGACGTCTTGACGTAGTCGGCGCCGGCCGCCTTCGCCAGCGTGCACGCCGTCACCTTCTCGTCGTCGGTCAACCATGTCGATCTCGCGCGCGCCGTCGAAAATCGCCCGCTGCGTCTCGTAGCCCTTCACGTCGGCCGTCGTCGCGCCGAGCGGAAAGCCGACGACCGAGCAGACGCCGACGCCGGATCCGGCGAGGAGCCGCGCGGCCGCCGCGACCCACGTCGGGTTGACGCAGACGGTGGCGAACTTGAACTGCGCCGCCTCGCGGCACAGCTCTTCGATCTGCGCGCGGGTCGCGTCCGGCCTGAGCAGCGTGTGGTCGATCATCGACGCGAGGCTCGCCGGCGCGCCGCCGGTCGCGAGCAGGCCGACGCGCGTGGCGCCGGCGTCGAGGACGCCGCGCAGGCGGTCCGGGCAGCAGTCGTCCACGACCGAGTGGCACGCGCAGCGGCTCTGCGGCCGCGCCGGCGCGAGCGCCATCTCGGCGACGATGAGATCGATCAGGCGCTGGAGCTCGTCTCGCGTCACGTTTCGAGATCCCGTATCTTCGCCAGCCGCCGGATGTACCGCGGCTCCTTCATCGCGGTCGTCAACCATGTCGCGACGATCGCCTGCGCCAGGTCGGCGGAGACGAGCGTCGCGCCCAGCGTGAGCACGTTGGCGCCG
>QHWK01000114.1 GCA_003223775.1 Acidobacteriota bacterium | reverse complement strand
GACGGTATCCGGTCGTTATGCGATTGCCGACAGTGGGATCGGACCACTGACAGGCAAACGCCATGCTCGACGTTGAAGTCGGTCAGGTTAGCACCGAAGGCACGAAGCCGCAACGCTTTACAGTGCGTCACCGGCTCGAAGAGTCGTGCAGATCCGGCCAAAATCCAAAAAAATGGGCGGGCCAAGTTCGGATACCCGAACTCCCGGCCCGCCCGCCCGGCTTCCCGTTCAGTGCCTGCGGCCTTCCACCTGCTTGAGCGCGTCGTCGATCAGCCGCTCGTTGTCTTCCTTCGTCAGGTTGCGCTGGATGATCTTCGACGCGATCATCACCGACAACTCCACCGCTTCGTGGCGGATCTGTTCGAGCGCGCGGCTCGTCTCGAGCTGAATCTGCCGCTCGGCGTTCTTCACGATCACGTCGGCCTCGCCGCGCGCCTTCTGCCGGATCTCCTCGCGCAGCCGCTCGCCGTCGGCGCGGCTCTGCGTGATGATGGCGTCGGCGTCGACGCGCGCCCGCGCGATGATCTGCGCCGACTCCGCGTTCAGCCGCTCGAGGTCCTGCTTGGCCTGCTGCGCATCGTCGAGCGACTTGCGGATCGCGTTCTGCCGCGTCTCGAGCGCCTGCAGCAGCGGTCCCCACGCGATCTTCTTCAGCGCCCACAGCAGGCCGAGGAACGTGATGATCGTCCAGATGAACAGCCCGGGGTCTAGCTGGACGAGGGGGTTGTCCATCGCCCTACCGTCCGAGGAACAGCACGAGCAGCGCGAAGACTTCGGCCAGGATCGCGACGCCTTCGAGCAGGAACAGCGGAAGGTTCACGGCGCCGGTGATCTGTCCGGCGGCGCTCGGCTGCCGCGCGATCCCTTCGGCCGCCGCGGCCGCGAGCTTGCCGATGCCCAGTCCGGCGCCGATCACGATCATGCCGAGGCCGAATGGAATGGCGAAGAACTGAACGAGACCTGTCATTAACTACCTCCGTATCTCAGTGGTGAACATGAATGGCCATGCCGATGAACACGGCAGTCAACAGCGTGAACACGTACGCCTGGATCAGGACGACCAGGATCTCGAGCATCGAGATGAGCACGGCGAGCGGCACGGAAACCACCAGGCCGACGCCGATGCCGGCGGTCGCGCGGCCGAACATCTCGGCGAACAGGAACACGAAGGACAGGATGGCAAGGATGGCGATGTGGCCGCCCGTCATGTTCGCGGCAAGTCGCATCGTCAGGGCGAAGGGCCGCACGAACATGCCCAGGATCTCGATCGGGATCAGGATGACGTAGATGAACGGGTTGAGGCCGTGCGGCACCATGTTCTTCCAGTGCTTCACGAAGCCGTGCGCCATCGAGCCGGCGACGATGATCGCGCCGAAGGTGATGGTGGCGAGGGCGGCGGTGACGTTGAAGTTCGCCGTCGCGGTCGTGCCGCCGTGGAGCACCTGCTTGAGGAACGAGTGCTCGCCCGTGCGCAGCACGTAGTAGTCGGTCAGGCCGATGAGATCGAAGATCGGAATCAGGCCGATGCCGTTCGCGACCAGGATGAAGATGAAGAAGGTGAGGATCAGCGGCGTCCAGGTGTTCACCCACTTCCGGCCGACGTTCGGCTCGGTGATCTCGTCGCGCACGAACTCGACGACGAACTCGAGCGCGTTCATGAACCCCTTCGGCACGAGGCGCTCCTGTTTCAGGTAGCGCCGCACCGTCCACGAGACGACGATGAAGACGATGGCGGCGACGACCCACAGCATGAGCACGTGCTTGGTCACCGAGAAATCGATGCCGGCGATCGTCGGCAGATGGATCAGCGGATCGCTCGCGGGGCTGTTGGCGACGTGATGGATGATCGTCTCGCCGGGATCGAACTTCCCGGGCTGACGCTCGGCCGCCGCCGCTCCGTGTCGTATCGCTTCCTGAACAAACATCGTTTTCATGACGAACGCAAAGAGGGCAAAGGCCGCAAAGAATCTTTGCGATCTTTGCTTCCTTTGCGTTCTCTACAGCCCATCGCCCGCGAACATCGCCCGCAGCGACAGCGCCTCGAACAGGTGCAGCGCGATGAAGTAGCCGGCGAAGCTCGCGGCGAACGGGGCGGGCGCGAGCGACAGCGCCTTCAGCATCACGGCGACGTACGCGGCGAAGAACACCATCTTGCCGGCGAACGCCGCGATCATCCACGACGTCAGGCTCGCCGGGTCGCGCCGCCACGCGCGCTCCGCAATCATCCACGACGCTAGGGCCACGACGAGCGGCCCGAGCATTCCGAGCAGCGCCGCGCCGCGCGTACGCGCGTCGACCGCGGCCGCGATTGCCGTCCACGACAGCAGGCTCGCGGCGACCATCCAGGCGACCACTTTCATCGTTTCCAGACGGTCCGCGCCAGCTCGTACATCCCGACGACGATGCCGAGGAGCAGCCCGCCGAGGAGAAACCAGGGGGATGTGCCGCGCCAGCGGTCGATGCCGTAGCCGATGGCGCCGAGCAGCATGATCGCGCCGATGAGCGTATAGCTCGCGCCCGCTGCGGGCCCGGCCTGCTCGGCATTGTTCTGCAGAGCTTTGGCCGATCGCGCGAAGAAGGGGTCCTCGTTTTTCGCCATCACAAACGGAGCATTATCCTCGACGCTGGCCGGGCAGTATAGCGTACCTTGTGAAAAAGTTCACGTAGCGTCAGCGCAGCGCCGCGGTGATTCCCGCGGCGCCAAGCGTGCGCGCCGACGCGTCGGCAACCTGGAAGAGCAGCCGCGGATACACGCCGAGCACCAGCGTCGCCGCGACCGCGATGGCGAGCGCCGCCGCAATCGCCGGCGTGGTGGTCGGCTCGCTGCCCGTCGCCTCCCGCTTCACATACATGAACACGACGATGCGGACGTAGTAGTAGAGCGAGATCGCGCTGTTGAGGACGCCGATCACCGCGAGCCCGTAGTAGTGCGCGTCGATCGCCGCGCTGAACAGCCAGAACTTGCCCATGAAGCCGGCGGTCGGCGGGATGCCGCCGAGCGACAGCATGAAGAGCAGCATCGCGATCCCGATCGCCGGCTGGCGCGACGAGAGCCCCGCGAGATCGCGCAGCTCGTCGCCCGCAACGCCCTCGCGTCGCATGAGCACGATCACACCGAACGCGCCAAGCTGCATGAACGCATACACCACGAGGTACAACAACGCCGCGCTGACCCCGCGCGGCGTTCCTGCCACGATCCCGATGAGCATGTATCCCGCCTGCGCGATGGAGGAGTACGCGAGCATCCGCTTCACGTTCGTCTGCGTCAGCGCGGCGAGATTGCCGATCGTCATCGAGAGGACCGACAGGACGTAGAAGAAGGAGGCCCAGCCGAGCGGCTGACCGAAGACACTGCCGAGGCCGTCGAGGTGAAAGGCTGGCAGCCCCTCGAAGAAGATGCGCAGCAGCATCGCGAATGCTGCGGCCTTCGATCCGACCGAGAGAAACGCGGTGATCGGCGTCGGCGCTCCTTCGTACACGTCCGGCGCCCACATGTGAAACGGCGCCGCCGCGATCTTGAAACCGAGACCGGCCACCAGCAGCATCACCGCGACGGCCAGCAGCCGCCCGCTGGACCCGGACGCCAGCGCGGTTGCGATGGCGCGAAGCGCAGTGCTGCCGGTGAGCCCGTACAGGAGCGACATCCCGTATAACAGCAGCGCGAGCGAGAAGGCGCCGAGCAGGAAGTACTTGACGGCTGCTTCGTTCGACCGGCGATTCGGTTTCAGGAATCCCGCGAGAATGTAGAAGCACACCGCCATCGTCTCGAGGCCGATGAAGAGCACGATCAGATCGATCCCGCTCGCCATGATCATCATCCCCGCCGTTGCGCAGAGGACGAGGAAGTAGTACTCGCCGGGGCGGCCGCCCTCGATCGTGAGATAGCGGTGCGACAGCAGCACCGTGACCGCCGCGGACATCACGAACAGCAGCT
>QHWK01000113.1 GCA_003223775.1 Acidobacteriota bacterium | reverse complement strand
ATCGCACGGAAAACGGCGGCGGGACGTGGACCAAGCTCGCGGCCGGTCTGCCGCGCGGCGACAAAGGCCGCATCGGCCTCGACATGTTCCGCGGCGACAGCCGAATCGTCTACGCCGTTGTCGAGGCGTCGGGCCGCGAAGGCGGTGTGTATCGCAGCACGAATCGCGGCGAAAGCTGGGAGCAGCTCTCGACGCTGAATCCCCGGCCGCTGTACTACAGCCAGATCCGAATCGATCCCAGGGATCGGGACCGCGTGTACCTGCTTGGATCGAATCGCGGCTTCTACGTGTCGGACGACGGCGGAAAGAATTTTCGCGACGTCTTCAGCGGGGTGCATTCGGAAGACCACGCGCTCTGGATCGATCCGGACGACACCAACCACTTGATCGTCGGCGGCGACGGCGGCGTCTCGATTTCGTGGGATCGCGGCGCGACGTGGATGTTCCGCGACAACCTGCCGGTTTCGCAGTTCTACGAAATCAGCGCCGACATGCAGCAGCCGTACACGATCTGCGGCGGTCTGCAGGACAACGGCCACTGGTGCGTGCCCAGCGCGACGCGGGTCCGCACCGGCATCGCCAACCGCGACGCGTTCAACATCGGCAGCGGCGACGGCTTCTACACGCGCATCGATCCGACCGATCCGCGGACGGCGTTCATCGAATCGCAGGAAGGGCGCGCGAATCGCGTGAACCTGACGACATTCGAGCGGCAGTCGGTGGCGCCGCTCGTGCGGCGTCCGACAAGCGGCGTCCGCGCGACGCGCGGCGACCCAGCCGGCGATCGCGAGCGCTGGAACTGGAACACACCGATCGCGATGTCCGCCTTCGATCCGAAAGTGATCTACATCGGATCGAACGTCGTCTTTCGATCGGCCGATCGCGGCGCGACGTGGAAGGCGATCAGCTCCGATCTCACGGCGCACGTCGACCGCGACGCGCTGCAGATGATGGGCGCGCCGGTGCCGGAGGGCGCGCTGTCACGCCACGACGGCCAGACCTCCTTCTCGACGCTGACGACGATCGGCGAGTCGCCGCTCGACGCGAAGCTCCTCTACACCGGCAGCGACGACGGCCAGCTGTTCGTGACGCGCGACGGCGGGCAGAAGTGGACGAACCTCACCGCGCGGCTCGCCGGCGTCCCCTCCGGCGCGTACGTGAGCAGCGTTCTGCCGTCGCGCCACCATGCCGCGCGCGTCTACGCCACGTTCGACGGCCACTTCGACGACGACTATCAGCCCTACGTCGTCGTGAGCGACGACTACGGCCAGAGCTGGCGATCGATCGCGGCCGGACTTCCCGCCGCCGGCGTCCACCGGATCCGCGAGCACCCGCGCAATCCTCGGCTGCTCTTCGTCGGCCACGAGCGCGGCATCCACGTCTCGATCGACGGCGGCGCGACCTGGGCGCCGCTGAATCTGAACATGCCGACCGTGCCGGTGGACGACATCCTGATTCACCCGCGCGACAACGATCTCGTCGTCGGCACGCACGGCCGCGGCATCTGGGTCCTGGACAACATCGCCGCGATCGAGGCGGCCACGCCCGAGACGCTGCGCGGCGACGGCTTTCTCGTCGCGCCGTCGCGCGCGCGCCTGCTCAGCGTCTACACGCCGCAGGCGTGGTTCGGCGCCGGCCAGTACTTCGCGCCCAACCCCGACTTCAGCGCGACGATCGAGTACTACCTGCACGCCGGCGGCCGCGACGAGATTCCGATTCGCATCACCGACGCGCGCGGCGCGCTGGTGCGCACGCTGGCCGGCACGGCGCGCGCCGGGCTGAACCGCGTGTCGTGGGACCTCCGCATCGAGCCGCCGGTTCCCGGCCCCGCGCGCGAGGGATCGACGTTTGTCGCGCCGCTCGCCGCCGCGCCTGCGGGTCCGCTGGTGCTGCCGGGCGTCTACACCATCACCGTCGGCGCGCAGCCGAAGGGGTTCAAGGGCGAGCTCAAAGTCGACGCGGATCCGCGCGTGGTCTTCCCGGACGGCGACCGGCGCGTGCGGCAGACGGCGCTCCTCGGGCTGTACGATCTCGTGAAGTCGCTGGCGGCCGGACGCGCGGCGGTCGCGAGCGCGCTCGCGCGCGCCGATGCGGCGACGAGAAATGGGAGAGAGGACGCCGCGGACGCCGAGCGTCGGCTTCGCGCGCTGCAAACCGATCTCGCGTCGCAGGTCAACGCCGCCGCGACGCTGTCGCGATCGATCGAAGGCTACTCGGGCCTCCCCACTGCCGATCAGCGGCGGCAGATCGAATGGGCGTTCGACGACGCGCAGGAGACAATCGGCGCGTTGAATCGCGCGCTCCACGCGGACCTCGGCGGCGCGCCGCCGCCGCTGAGCATCCCGAAGCGATAGCGTCTGCGGCACGAGCTCTTGTATTCGAGCTGGCCGGACTCTTGAATCCATTCGCGATGTGATCGCGCGCCTCGCGGCCGCCGCCCTCGCCGCGTCGTCGTTCTTCTCGAGCTATGACGCTATCTCGCTGCAACTGAAGGCGCCGTTCAACGAATTGTTCGATCACGCGCGCACGGACGCCACCTACGCCGTCACTGGCACGTTGAGCTACGACGCCGGTGGGCAGCGCGCGACCGTCGACGGCGTTCGCATTACCCTCCGCGGCAACACGAGCCGGCGCGATACCGAGTGCGCGTTCCCGAAGCTGAAGGTGCAGTTTCCCGAACGCACCCGGCCGGAGATCTTCGGCGGCCTCTCGTCGTTGAGGATCGGCACGCACTGCGGCGAGGCGCCCGACGATGGCGTGACGGTCAAGTTCGGGCGGCTGCCGAACGAGCACTCGCCCGTGCGCGAAGTCTTCGTCTACCGGCTGCTCGAGACGCTCGGTGTGCCGTCGCTGAAGGCGCGGCAGGCGGCGATCACCTACGTCTACAGCGACCCGAAGCCCGGCCAGACGCCGCCTCAGGATCGGCCGCTCGTCCGCCAGGCGATGATCGTCGAGGAGACGGACGCGGCGATCAAGCGCTTCGGCGGCGAGCACGGGATTGACGAGAAGGCGTTCAGCAACGCGCGCGCGAAGTTCACCGTCGCCGACACCGCACGCCTCGTGTTCGCCGAGGCGCTCATCGGCAACTTCGACTGGTGCGTGAAGATGACGCCGGACGATACGTACCGTTGCGACGCGCGCCATCCGCTGTGGAACGTTGCGGCCGCCGCGTCCTCGTCGGGCGCGCGCCCGATCATGCACGACTTCGACGTCGCCGGCATCATCACCGGCCGCCACCCGTGGTTCACGGACGTCTTCAACGCGGCGTTCGCGCCGTCGAAGTCGGCGGACGAGACCGAAGTGATCGCGCAGGTCCAGCGCACGCGGACCCTGTTCGGACGGCCGGAGCTCGACGCCGCGCGCGCCGGGTTCGTGAAGCGGAAGGCCGACGCGTACCGCCTGCTCGAGGCCGCGTCGCTCGACGCCGCCGGCCGCAAGATCGCGCGGCAGTATCTCGACGCGTTCTATCGCGCGATCGAATCCGACGATGCGTTCTACCGGCCGGTCGTGACGGCAACCGACGCGCGCCTCTACGCGAGCGAGAATCGCGACGCCGTCTGCGCGGCGCGCGGCCCGGCGCCGCCGGGCACGCCGGTGAGCGAGCCGCTGCAGACGCGCGGCACGCTGATGCAGGTGCTCGTCCTCGACGCGCTGTGGCACTGGGCCCCGCCGGCGAAGTGCCCGGCCGTCCACGAAGGGCCGGTGTGGATCGAGACGTCCGCAGTCAGCCGGAATTTTCCGTAGGCGAAACGGCACGGCACAGCACGGCAAGGCAGGAAGGCAGGAAGGCTGAAGGGCGGAAGGACGAAGGCCGGAGGGACGGAAGGTGGCAGGTCCTTCCATCCTTGCTCCCTTCGTCATTCCATCCATCCTTCCTTCCGTCCTTGAATTCCTGCCTTCCTGCCCTCCTGCCGTCCTGCCCTGCCACCGTCAGACTCGTACGAGCATCTTCCCGAAGTTGCGGCCTTCGAAGAGACCGATGAGCGCGGCCGGCGCGGCGTCGAGCCCCTCGACGATGTCCTCGCGGAATTTGATGCGGCCGTCGCGGACGAGCGGCGCCACCTCGCGAAGAAACGCCGCGAACCGATCGTAGTGGTCGCTGACGATGAAGCCCTTGA
>QHWK01000112.1 GCA_003223775.1 Acidobacteriota bacterium | reverse complement strand
ATGGCTGTTCCGGTTGAAGATCGCCGCAGGCTGACGACGCGGCTGTCGGTTCTGCAGTACGTCATTACGGTCGTCTTCTCGATTCTCGCCGTGGGCTTCTGGGTCATGCAGGTGGTCCAGCACACGAAGTTCGAGGAGATGGCGGAGAACAATCATCAGCGGACGCTCGCGCTGCGCGCGCCGCGCGGTCTGGTGGTCGATCGCAACGGCAAGATCCTCGTCGAGAACCGCCACTCCTACAGCATCTCGATCGTTCGCGAGCACACGAAGGATCTGAACCGCACGATCCAGATGCTCGCGGCCGTGCTCGGCCTCGACGAGCCGGCGGTGCGGACGATCGTCGATCGCCATCGCCGCGAGCCGACCTACCGCCCGATCGTCGTCGTGCAGGACGCGACGCTCGCGCAGGTGGCGGCGGTGAAGGCGCGGCGCCTCGACTTCGAGCTGCCGGACGTCTACGTCGAGGAGGTGCCGACGCGGCAGTATCCCGAGACGATGGGGGCGCATCTGTTCGGGTACGTCGGCGAGGTCAGCGACGCGCAGGTGTCCGATCAGGAGGGCCTCAAGAGCGGCGACATCGTCGGGCAGTCGGGCATCGAGAAGGTCTACAACGCGATGCTGATGGGCGAGGACGGCGCCAAGCGCGTCGTCGTCAACAGCGTCGGCCGCGAGATCCGCACGCTCGAGGAAGACGAGCCGATTGAAGGCAAGCGGCTGCAGTTGACGATCGACTACGACGTGCAGAAGGCGATCGAGGACGGCTTCGATCAGCTCGGGTTCAACGGCGCGGCAGTCGTGCTCGACCCGGGCAACGGCGACGTGCTCGGGTTCACGAGCCGGCCGGCCTACGATCCGAACGCCTTCGCGGCCGGGATCGATCGCGAGACCTGGGCGGCGCTGACGACCGGCGATGAGCGGCCGCTGAACAACCGCGCGATCCAGGGGCGCTACTCGCCCGGGTCGACCTTCAAGATGGCCGTGGCGCTCGCGGGCCTCGAGGAAGGGATCATCACGCCCGACTTCCACGCGCACTGCGCCGGCCACGCGAACTTCTACGGCCGGGATTTCAAGTGCTGGAAGAAGGGGGGCCACGGTTCGATCGACCTGCGCCACGCCATCGAGCAGTCCTGCGACGTGTACTTCTACACCGTCGCCAACATGGTCGGCGTCGACAAAATCAACAAGTGGGCGACCGCGCTCGGCCTCGGCGTCAAGAGCGGCATCGATCTGCCCAACGAGGTGCAGGGGCTCGTGCCGTCCACCGAGTGGAAGCGCGAGAAGATGCACGAGAAGTGGTACGCCGGCGAAACGATCTCGGTCGGCATCGGGCAGGGCCAGGTGTCGGTCACGCCGGTGTCGATGGCCGTCTACATGTCGACGCTCGCCAACGGCGGGACGCGCGTGACGCCGCACCTGCTCAAGGCGGTCGACGATGGCAGCGGCTGGAAGGACGTGCCGGCGCCGGCACCGCAGTCGAAGGCCGACATCGATCAGGACAAGCTTCAGGCGATTCGCGACGGCCTGTGGATGGTCGTGAACCAGGCGGGCACCGGCCACAACGCGCAGCTCAAGGGCCCCGACGGCAAGCCGATCCACGACGTCTCGGGCAAGACGGGAACCTCGCAGGTCATCTCGAACCAGGGCAAGGAGCGGGCCGGGAAGACCGAGAAGGATCTGCGTGACAACGGCTGGTTCGTCTTCTTCGCGCCGCGCGACCACCCGCAGATCGCCGGCGTGGTCTTCCTCGAGCACGGCGTCCACGGCGCCAACGCCGCGCTCGTCGCGCACCATGTCCTCGACACATTCTTCGCGAGGCAGGACGGCCGGCCGCTGCCGCCGAAGCCGGAGTTCAAGGCGAACCTCGTTCCGTAAAAGTTAGAAGTCATGTTCGAACGCAGGCTTTACTATCACATCGACTGGGCGCTCCTGATCGCCGTGCTCGCGTTGTGCGCGCTGGGCGTGATCATGATCAACAGCACGACCGCCGATCCGACGCGCGGCACGTCGCGCATGTACCTCACGCAGCTGTACGCGATCGTCATCGGGCTCGGCGTGATGGTGGTCATGCTGACGCTCGACTACCGGACCTTCACCGACAAGTCGCACCTGATCTACTTCGGGCTGATCGCGCTGCTGCTGTACGTGATGTTCTTCGGCCAGGTGCAGATGGGCGCGCGCCGCTGGATTCCGCTGAAGGCGTTCAACCTGCAGCCGTCGGAGTTCGCCAAGGTCGGCGTCGCGCTCGTCCTCGCCAAGTTCTTCGGCGAGAACCGCGGGTCGCCGTCGTGGACCGATCTCGCGATCGGCGGCGTCCTCACCGCCATCCCGCTCGGCCTGATCGCGAAGGAGCCGGATCTGGGCACGGCGGTGACGCTGATGCCGATCTTTCTCGCCGTCGCCTATCTCGCGGGCATGCGCATGCGCATTCTCGGCATGCTGCTCCTCTGCACCGTGCTCGCCGCGCCGATTGCGTGGAAGTTCGCGCTCAAGGACTATCAGAAATCCCGTATTTCGACCTTCCTCGATCCGTCGCAGGATGCCAGGGGCGCCGGCTACCAGCAGATTCAGGCGCGCATCACGGTCGGATCCGGCGGGCTCACCGGCAAGGGCTTCAAGCAGGGGACGCAGGGGCAGCTTCGCTTCCTGCCGGTCGCGCACAACGATTTCATTTTCTCGGTGCTGGCCGAAGAGCAGGGGTTTGCCGGCGTCCTGGTGGCGCTCGGCCTGTATTTATTCGTGATTCTGCGCGCGCTCGAGGCCGCGCGCCTGGCGAAGGATCGCCTGGGCGCCTACCTCGTGCTCGGCGTGCTCGCCAGCTTCACCTTCCAGGTGGTCTATAACGTCACCATGTCGGCAGGGCTGGCGCCCGTCAAAGGGCTGACGCTTCCGCTCATGAGCTACGGCGGGTCGTCGATGATCGCGACGCTTGCCGGCTTCGGGCTCGTGCTGAACGTACGCATGCGCAGATTCACGAACTGAAGCGGGCAGACCTTCAGGTCTGCTCCAAGGAGTTCGTGAATGACCAAGGAGATGATCGTCTCGTCGAACGGCCACGAGACGATGGTGGCCATCCTCGAGGAAGATCTCGTCGCCGAGCTCTTCGTCGAGCGCGAGCGCCAGCGCGGCACGGTCGGCAACGTCTACAAGGGGCGGGTCTCGAAAGTCCTCCCCGGCATGCAATCCTCCTTCATCGACATCGGCCTCGAGCGCGACGGCTTCCTCTACGTCGCCGACGTCGTCGACACGATCGACGAGTTCGACAAGCTGTCGAGCGACGACGAGGAGGAGGGGGGCGGCAACGGCGGCGGCGCGCCGCGGGGCCGGCCCGAGCGCGATCGCCAGGATCGTCCGCAGCAGAAAATCGAGGAGCTGCTCAAGGAAGGCCAGGAGATCGTCGTCCAGGTGGTCAAGGAGCCGCTCGGCACGAAGGGCGCGCGCCTCACCTCCCACGTGACGATGCCGGGACGCTTCCTGGTCTTCATGCCGACGGTCGATCACGTCGGCGTGTCGCGCAAGATCGAATCGCGTGAGGAGCGCAGCCGGCTCCGCGGCATCGTCCGCGAGTTCCGGGACGCGCACGGCTTCACGGGCGGCGTCATCATCCGCACCGCCGCCTCAGGCCGGCCGAAAGAGGACATCCTCGGCGACCTCGAAGCGTTCCACAAGATCTGGACCGAGATGCGGCAGCGCAACGAATCGTCGCGCGCGCCCGCCGTGCTCTACCGCGAGCAGAGCATCGTCAGCCGTCTGCTGCGCGACCTGCTGACCGAGGACTATCAGGCGATCCGGATCGACAACGCGACGGAGTACCAGCGCGTCGTCGAGCTCGTCGAGCGGATCATGCCGAACCTCGCGCCGAAGGTGAAGCTCTACTCGAAGCCGTACCCGATCT
>QHWK01000111.1 GCA_003223775.1 Acidobacteriota bacterium | reverse complement strand
AATAGAAAGCCGCGAACGCGGAATCGGAATCGCTGTAAGCTCGAAAGGTTCTCGACCGGCAGCGCGCTCCCACGTCGACTTCCTGTTCGACATGACGCGCTTCCGTCTCGTCCCGTATCGAGATGTCGCAGATCTTTAACCGCAGCGCCAACACGATTGCTCGGGTCAGCATCTTCGGCGCGGTTTTCTTCGTCGCCGCGCTCGGCTGGCTCTTCGACGCCGTGAACCGATCGCCGTGGGTCACCGAGGCGAGCGTCGCGCGCGAGCAGCCGATTCAGTTCAGCCACGAGCGCCACGTCGCCGGCAACGGCATCGACTGCCGCTACTGCCACACGTCGGTGGAGGAGTCGTCGTTCGCGGGCATTCCGCCGACCAAGACGTGCATGAACTGCCACTCGCAGATCTTCGCCAGCAGCCCGTTCCTCGAGCCGGTGCGCGAGAGCTTTCGCAGCGGCCGATCGATCCAGTGGACCCGCGTCCACGACCTGCCCGACTTCGTCTACTTCAACCACAGCATCCATGTGGCCAAGGGCGTCGGCTGCACGACGTGCCACGGCCAGGTCGATCGCATGCCGCTGATGATGCAGGACAAGTCGCTGCAGATGGAGTGGTGCCTCGACTGCCACCGCAACCCCGAGCGCTACGTGCGCCCGCGCGAGGCGGTCTTCCGCGTCGATTACGCGCCGCCGTCGACGCGCGACCAGCTCGAGCTCGGGAAGCGCCTCGTCGCGGAGTACCAAATTCAGAAGCTCACGAGCTGCTCGACGTGCCATCGATGAGAGAAGAACACCGTAGGGATTGGGGATTGGGGATTGGGGATTGCTCCGGAGAGGCCGACGATCCGGTCCAATCCCCAACCCCTAATCCCCAGTCCCCTCAGCGAAGCCGCTTCTGGAGAACGCTGGACGAAAAACTCGGTGATCCGGCGTTCCAGCAGCATCTCTCCAACGAGTTCCCGAGCCTGCTTCCCACAATGGAGCAGATCGCCGATCCGGTGGCGCGGCGCACGTTCCTCAAGCTGATGGGCGCATCCCTCGCGCTCGCGGGCGTCTCCGCGTGCACGCGGCAGCCGGCCGAGCGCATCGTGCCGTACGTGCGGCAGCCCGAGGAGCTGGTGCCGGGGCGGCCGCTCTTCTACGCGACCGCGATGGCGATTGGCGGCGTCGCGACCGGGCTGCTCGTCGAGAGCCACGAAGGCCGGCCGACCAAAGTCGAAGGCAATCCGGAGCACCCGAGCAGTCTGGGCGCGAGCGACATCTACGCGCAGGCGGCGGTTCTCGGCCTCTACGATCCCGATCGCTCGCAGACGCTGACGAACCTCGGCGAGATTCGTCCGTGGTCGGCGTTTCTCGGCGCGATCAGCGCTGCGCTCACCGCGCAGCGTCCGCTGAAGGGCGCCGGCATCCGCATCCTCACCGAATCGGTGAGCTCGCCGACGCTCGCCTCGCAGATCCGCGACGTCCTTCAGCGCTTCCCGTCGGCGAAGTGGCACCAGTGGGATCCCGCGAGCCGCGACGCGGCGCGCGCCGGATCGAAGCTCGCGTTCGGCGAATTCGTCGACGCGCAGTACCGGTTCGAGAACGCCGACGTGATCCTCTCGCTCGACGCCGATTTTCTCGGCTGCGGACCCGGATCGCTGCGTTACGCGCGCGACTTCGCCGCACGCCGGCGTCCGGAGCAGGCCGACCGGATGAACCGCCTGTACGCGATCGAGTCGATGCCCACATCGACCGGCGCGGGTAGGTCGGGTGGGTCGGGTGAGCCGGCGGAGTTCGCAGAGGCGGAGTCGAAGTTCCTCGACGCGGTCGCAAAGGATCTCCAGGCGCACCGCGGCCGGTCGCTCGTGATCGCGGGCGACGGACAGCCGCCGGCGGTCCACGCGCTGGCGCACGCGATGAACCAGACGCTCGGCAACGTCGGACGCACGCTCGTCTACACACAGACGGCCGAGGCCGAGCCGGTCGATCAGATGGCGTCGCTGCGCGATCTCGTCGCCGATCTCAACAGCGGCAAGGTCGATCTGCTGGTGATCATCGGCGGCAATCCGGTCTACACCGCGCCCGCGGATCTGAAGTTCGCCGACGCGCTCGGCAAGGCGCAGCTGCGCGCGCACCTCGCGATGCACGACGATGAGACGTCGGCGCTGTCTCATTGGCACGTGCCGGAAGCGCACTTCCTCGAAACATGGAGCGACGCGCGCGGCCACGACGGCACGGTCTCGATCGTGCAGCCGCTCATCGCGCCGCTCTACGGCGGCAAGTCGGCGCACGAAGTGCTCGCGGCGATGAGCGACCGGCCGGAACGCAGCGCGCACGATCTGATCCGCGAGTTCTGGAAAGTCGAGAAGGACGACAGGGCGTGGCGCAGGTGGCTGCACGACGGCGTCGTACCGAATACGGCGTTCACGCCGAAAATCGTGACGGCGGCAATCCGCAATCCGCAATCCCCAATCCCCAATCAATCCGCAATCCGCAACCCGCAATCCGCAATCTCGCCGACGGGGGCCGTCGAGGTCTCGTTCCGCAACGATCCCTCGGTGCTCGACGGCCGCTTCGCGAACAACGGCTGGCTGCAGGAGCTGCCGAAGCCCATCACGAAGCTGACGTGGGACAACGCGGTCCTCGTGAGCCCCGCGACCGCGGCGACGCTGCGCGCCGCCGGCGGGCCGGCGTTCCAGGGCGGCGAGCACGGCCAGATTCTCGCCGACGTCGTCGAGCTGACCGCCGCCGGCCGGACGATTCGCGGCGCGCTGTTCACGGTCGTCGGTCATCCAGATGACTGCGCGACGGTGCATCTCGGCTACGGGCGCACGCGCGGCGGCGCGCTCGCGCTCGGCGCCGGCTTCGACGCGAACGCGATCCGCACCGCGGACGCGCCGTCGTTCGCCGGCGGCGCCGCCATGAAGCTCACGGGTGATACGTTCTCGCTCGCGTGCACGCAGTATCACCACCTGACGGAAGGCCGCGGGATGGTGCGCTCGCTCACGCGCGACGAGTTCGTGCGCGACCCGAAGGCCGTTCACGAGGGCGACGAGACGCCGCCGCGGACGATCACGCTGTACCCCGACTACCCGTACCAGGGCTACAAGTGGGGCATGTCGATCGACATCAACGCCTGCATCGGCTGCAACGCGTGCGTCGTCGGCTGCCAGTCGGAGAACAACATCCCGGTCGTCGGCAAGAAGGAAGTGCTGAGCGGCCGCGAGATGCACTGGATTCGCATCGACACGTACTATCGCGGGCTCGCGGCGAATCCGGAGACCTACTTCCAGCCGGTGCCGTGCATGCAGTGCGAGAACGCGCCGTGCGAGGTCGTCTGCCCGGTCGGCGCCACGTCGCACAGCCACGAAGGGTTGAACGACATGGTGTACAACCGCTGCGTCGGCACGCGCTACTGCTCGGACAACTGCCCGTACAAAGTCCGCCGCTTCAACTTCTTCCTCTACCAGGACTGGAACACGCCGAGTCTGAAGCTCGGACGCAATCCCGACGTCAGCGTCCGCAGCCGCGGCGTGATGGAGAAGTGCACCTACTGCGTGCAGCGGATCAACGAAGCGAAGATCGACTCGGAGCGCGAGAGCCGCCCGATCGCCGACGGCGAAATCCGGACGGCGTGTCAGCAGGCGTGTCCGGCGGACGCGATCGTCTTCGGCAACCTGAACGATCCGAACAGCCGCGTCGCGAAGCTGCAGGCCGAGGAGCGCAACTACGCGCTGCTCGGCGAGCTCAACACGCGGCCGCGGACGACGTATCTCGCGGCGGTACGGAACGTGAACCCGGAGCTGGGCGAATAAGTGGCCGAGAGCCTCCAGCCGGTCGAGGATCCGAACCGCGCCTACGTCGGCGCCGGGACGCCGCCGGTGATCGCGCCGGGGCACACCTTCGGCACGGTCACCGACAAGATCAGCGCGATCGTCCTCACACGGCGGACGCCGCTCGGCTGGTACGCCGGCTTCCTGCTGGCGGGATCGTTCGCGTTCCTCCTGCTCGTCTCGCTCACCTATCTGGTGACGAAGGGCATCGGCATCTGGGGCAACAACATTCCCGTCGGCTGGGCGTTCGACATCACGAACTTCGTCTGGTGGATCGGCATCGGCCACGCCGGCACGCTGATCTCCGCGATCCTGCTGCTGCTGAAGCAGACGTGGCGCACCTCGATCAACCGCTTCGCGGAGGCGATGACGCTCTTCGCCGTCGCGTGCGCCGGCATCTTCCCGCTCTTCCACACGGGACGGCCGTGGCTCGCCTACTGGCTGTTTCCGTATCCGAACTCGATGAGCCTCTGGCCGCAGTTCAGAAGCCCGCTCATCTGGGACGTGTTCGCGGTCTCGACGTACGCGACGGTGTCGGCGCTGTTCTGGTACGTCGGGCTGATTCCGGATCTCGCGACGCTGCGCGATCGCTCGCAGTCGCGCGCCGGCCGCGTGATCTACGGGATGCTCGCGATGGGCTGGCGCGGGTCGGCGCGCCACTGGCACCGCTACGACACGGCGTACCTGCTGCTGGCGGGCCTCGCGACGCCGCTCGTCGTCTCGGTGCACACGGTCGTCAGCTTCGACTTCGCGATCGGCATCGTGCCCGGCTGGCACACGACGATCTTCCCGCCGTACTTCGTCGCGGGCGCGATCTACTCGGGCTTCGCGATGGTCCTCACGCTCGCGATCCCGATTCGCGCCGTCTACAACCTCGAGGACTTCATCACGATGCGCCATCTGCAGAACATGGCGAAGGTGATGCTGGTGACGGGGCTCATCGTCGCGTACGGCTACGGGACCGAGGCGTTCATCTCGTGGTACAGCGGCGACAAGTACGAGGGGTTCGTGCCGATGAACCGGATCTTCGGGCCGTACGCCTTCTACTACTGGCTGCTGATCACCTGCAACGTGATCATCCCGCAGGCGCTGTGGTTCAAACGCGTGCGGACGAGCGTCCCGGTGCTCTTCGTCATCTCGCTCATCGTGAACGTCGGCATGTGGCTCGAGCGCTTCGTCATCATCGTGCTGAGCCTGAGCCGCGACTTCCTCACCTCGTCGTGGGGGCGCTTCGCGCCGACCTTCTGGGACTGGTCGACGCTGTTCGGCACGGTCGGTCTGTTCGTCTCGCTGCTGTTCCTGTTCCTGCGCTTCCTGCCGATGATCTCGATCTTCGAGATCCGGACGCTCCTGCCGGAGGCGAAGGTGAGCGACGAATGAAGACGCCGCCGACCGTCTACGGGTTGATGGCGGAGTTCGACGATCCGGCGTCGGTCGTCGCCGCCGCCGAGCGCGCGCACCGCGAAGGGTATCGGTGCCTGGATGCCTACTCGCCGTTCCCGATCGAGGAGCTGACCGAGGCGATGGGCGGCGAGCACACGCGGCTGCCGCTCATCGTGCTCATCGGCGGCATCGTCGGCTGCGTCGGCGGGTACGCGCTGGAGTACTGGACGCAGGTCGTCGCGTATCCGCTGAACATCGGCGGCAAACCGTTCCACAGCTGGCCGGCGTTCATCCCGGTGACCTTCGAGTGCACGATTCTCGTCGCGGCGCTGTCGGCGGTCCTCGGCATGCTGGCGTTGAACGGCCTGCCGCAGCCCTACCATCCGGTGTTCAACGTGCCGCGCTTCGCGCTCGCGAGCCGCAACCGGTTCTTCCTCTGTGTGGAGGCGCGGGACCCGTTGTTCGACCTGGAGCGTACGCGGCGGTTTCTGGAAACGCTGAGCCCGCGCGAGGTGAGTACCGTGGCGGACTAGTGACCCGCGCTGTCAAGGACACGGAGGCTGGCTCACGGCGTATCCACGAAGGGCACAGAGGAAGAGCCACAGAGCACAGAGCACAGAGGCACAGAGGCACAGAGGACGTAACGGTGAGCTGGGATCGACAAGAGTTTCGTCGCTGCAATCGTCGACGTGAGATCGTCTTCTCCGTCCTACGCGCCGCGCTTTCGTCTGTGTCCTCCTCTGTGTCGTCCTTTGTGTCCTTTGTGGATACGCCGAAGTCGGCCTTTGTGTCCTTGTCAGTGACCGTGGTCTCGGTGACGATGTCGGCACTCGTTTTTTCCGCCTGCCGACAAGACATGCACGATCAGCCTAAGTACATTCCGCTGCGCGAATCGACGTTCTTCTCGGACTCGCGATCGGCGCGGCCGATCGTCGAGGGGACCGTCGCGCGCGGGCATCTGCGCGACGACGAGCTGACCTATACGGGCAAGATGGACGGCAAGGACGCGGCGGTTTTTCCGATGGCGATCGACGCGCGCGTGATGGCGCGCGGGCGCGAGCGGTTCGACATCTACTGCTCGCCGTGCCACGGCCGCACCGGGCAGGGCGACGGGATGGTCGTGCTGCGCGGCTACCGGCATCCGCCGTCGTTCCATCAGGACCGCCTGCGCGACGCGCCCGTCGGCCATTTCGTGCCCGCGTCGGAACGGGACCGGATCCGGTGACGCCCCTCACGCAGACCGCCGACGTCGCCATCCCGGAGCTGAAGCCGATGCAGCAGCGGCTGCTCGTCGCCGGCGCCGCCGGCGGCGTGCTGTCGCTCGTTGGCGCGCTCCTCGACACCACGCAGTTCCTGCAGTCGTATCTGATGGCGTACATGTTCTGGCTCGGCGTGACGCTGGGCTGCCTCGCGCTCGGCATGATCCATCAGCTCTCGGGCGGCGCGTGGGGCGTGCTGATCCGGCGGCCGATCGGCGCCGCCTCGCGCGCGCTGCCGCTGCTGACGCTGCTCTTCCTGCCGATCGCGCTCGGCCTGTCGCGCATCTATCCGTGGATGAACGCGGATCTCGTGGCGCACGACGAGGTGCTGCAGCACAAGCACGTCTATCTGAACGCGCCCTTCTTCCTCGCGCGCGCGGCGATCTACTTCATCGTCTGGAACGTGATCTCGTTCTTCCTCAACGCGTGGTCGCTCGAGCAGGACCGCACGGGCGACTTCCGCTTCGCGCGGCGCATGCAGCTCCTGAGCGGCGGCGGCCTCGTCGCCTACGGCGTGACGATCACCTTCGCGTCGTTCGACTGGATGATGTCGCTCGAGCCGCACTGGTTCTCCACGATCTACGGCGTGATCATCATGGGCGGCCAGGGGTTGTCGGCGCTCGCCTTCCTGACGATCGCGCTCGTGTGGCTCAGCCGCCGCGCGCCGCTCGATCGAATCGTCGTTCCCGCGCACTTCCACGATCTCGGCAACCTGATGCTCGCGTTCGTGATGTTGTGGGCGTACTTCTCGTTCTCGCAGTACCTGATCATCTGGTCCGGAAATCTCCCCGCGGAAATCGCCTGGTATCTGCACCGCATGGAGACCGGCTGGCGGCCGGTCGCCGTTGCGCTGATGCTCTTCCACTTCGCCGCGCCGTTCGTCGTCCTGCTGTCGCGGACGGTGAAGCGGCAGCCGGAGCTGCTCGTGAAAGTGGCGGCGGCGGTGCTCGTCGTTCGCATCGTCGACTTGTGGTGGCTGATCGGCCCGGAGTTCCACACCGGCGGGATCGCCATCAGCTGGATGGACGTCGTGCTGCCGCTGACGATCGGCGCGCTGTGGCTCGTGGTGTTCGTCTCCCAGCTGCGCGGCCGCGCGATTCTGCCGATCCACGATCCGGAGTTCGACGAGGCGCTCGGGCGCATCATCGAGCGCGGCGCGCCGCCGAGGACGGCGCACTAGCCATGGCGGAGCTGCACCAGCCGCACGCCGCGCACGCGGGCGCCGAGGCGACGACGAATCCGGACGTCCATCACGAGCACAGCGACGTCAACATCCGCGGCATCCTCGCCTTCGGCGTC
>QHWK01000110.1 GCA_003223775.1 Acidobacteriota bacterium | reverse complement strand
GAAGGGATCCAGCACCGTCGTCGCCATCAATAAGGATCCCGACGCGCCCATCTTCGAGATCGCGGACTACGGGATCGTCGGGGATCTCTTCGAGATCGTTCCCGCCATCATCGAGGCCGTAAAGGGGTGACAAGGACACAAAGGAGAACAACGGACACAGAGGGAAAAGCGGCAGCATGGCAACGCTAGCCTTCTGGTTCCTGTTTCTCGCCGGCGTGATCGCTTTCGCCGCGCAGGCGACCACGCGCGTACGGCTGATTGTATCGGCGCCCAATACCTTCTCGATCGACAACGTTCCCTTTCGGATCAACCGCTTTCTCACCGACGTCGTGCTGCAGTGGCGGACGATCCGCGAGCGCCCGGCAGCCGGCCTGATGCATGCGTTCGTCTTCTGGGGCTTCGTCGCGTTCGCGGGCTACACGAGCGTCGAGTTCCTGTACGGGCTCGGCATCGCGGATCTCACGCGCACGTCGTGGTTCGACGCGTACCGCCGGGTCCTCGTGCCCTTCGCCTCAGCCGTGCTCGCCGGCATCGTCTACCTGCTGATCCGGCGCGCGATCGTGCGGCCGGTGGGCCTCGGCAGCCGCGTGTCGATCGAGTCGGTCGTCATCGCGCTGTTCATCGCCACGCTGATGGTGACGTTTCTCCTCGCGCTTCGCCTCGACGAGGCGACGATGGCCGGACGCGTGAACTGGTGGACGCACATGCTGGTGATCCTCGCCTTCATGGCGCTGATTCCGGCGTCGAAGCACTTCCACCTGGTGCTCTCGCCGATCACGGTGTTCCTGAAGTCCCCTGAGCTCGGCAACCTGCCGAACCTCGATTTCGAGAAAGAGCAGGTCGGCCTCGAGACGGTGAAAGACCTCGGCAGCAAGATGCGGCTCGACGCGTTCACCTGCGTCGAGTGCGGCCGCTGCCAGGTGAACTGCCCGGCGTGGGGCGCGGGCAAGGAGCTGAACCCGAAAGCGATCATCCTCCAGACGCAGCACGCGCTGCTCTCGGGCCAGGGCGCCGCGAAGCTCGGCGAGGTCTATTCCGAGAAGGTGCTGTGGCAGTGCACGACGTGCGGCGCGTGCGAGAACCAGTGCCCGGTCGGCATCGAGCACCTGCCGATCCTGATCGGATCGCGCCGCGGCCTGGTGTCCAACGGCGACGCGCCCGCGTACCTCGGCGCGATGTACAACAACCTCGAGCGCCGCAGCAACATCTGGGGGCTGGGGTACGACCAGCGGGCCAGGTTCGTGCAGGCCGCGGGGCTCGAGACCTTCGATCCGGCGAAGCACGACGTCCTCGTGTGGCTCGGCTGCGCCGGCTCGTTCGACGCCGACTTCCAGAAATCGCTGCGATCGCTGTTCGCGATCCTGCGCGCGAAGAGCGTCCGCTTCGGCGTGCTCGCCAAGGAGCGCTGCAACGGCGATCCGGCGAAGCGGACCGGCAACGAGTACATGTATCAGGAGCTCGCCAACGGCAACATCGAGGATCTGAAGGCCGCCGGCGTGAAGAAGATCGTGACCTCGTGCCCGCACTGCGTGAAGACGATCGGCGCCGACTACGCGAAGTTCGGCTACCAGGTGGAGATCCTGCACTCGTCGGTATTCGTCGAGGCGCTCCTGCGCGCGTCCACCGTAGCTCGCGGGGCGAGCGAAGGCGGAGCGGCGGACGTCGTCACGTATCACGACCCGTGCTACCTGGGACGCTACGGCGGCACGGTGGACGAGCCGCGCGCGCTGCTCGCGCGCTTCGGCGCCGAGATCCGCGAGCCGGTGCGGAACCGCGACAACCCGTACTGCTGCGGCGCCGGCGGCGGTCTGCTGTTCGCCGACAAGGAAGAGGAGCCCGGCAGCCGCATCAGCGACGTCCGCTTCAAGCAGCTGCAGGCGACCGGCGCCGGGACCGTGGTCACCGCGTGCCCGTTCTGCTCGATCATGCTGAAGGGGGCGCAGGCGAGCGCCGGCGCCGACACTCAGTTCGTCGATCTCATGACGTTCGTCGACGGCCGCCTGCAGAAGGCGACCGCCTGACGCCGCGTCCCGCGCAGGCGCGCCTTCACGAGGTTGCGATGACCGCGTCCGACTGGCGAGCGTCGCGCGCGAAGCGGCTGCAGGCGCGCCTCATCTCGGCGATCGGCTATCCGATCGTCGCGTCGCTCGGCGCGACCTTCCGCTGGCGCGCCGAAGGCGCCGAGTGGTATCAGCGCGTGATCGCCGGCGGCCGCCAGCCGATCATGGCGTTCTGGCACGGCCGCATCCTCCCCGCGACGGTCTACTTCAAGCGCCGCGGCATCGTCGTGATCACGAGCGAGAACTTCGACGGCGAGTGGATCGCGGGCATCATCCGGCGCTTCGGCTACGGCACCGCGCGCGGATCGACGTCGCGCGGCGCGGTGAAAGCGCTCGTGCAGTTGAAGCGCGACATGGCGGCGGGGAAGCCGGCGGCGTTCACGATCGACGGCCCGAGAGGACCGGCGCGAGTAGCGCAGCCCGGCGCCATCTGGCTGGCGAAGGCGACGGGCAACCCGATCGTTCCGTTTCACATCGAAGCCGATCGCCACTGGACGGCCGACAGCTGGGACCAGACGATGGTGCCGAAGCCGTGGGCGATGTTGGCGATCGCGATCGGCGAGCCGATGGACATCGATCCGCGCGCCGACGATGCGGCGGTCGAAGCCGGCCGCCGCGAGCTCGAATCGCGCCTCGGCGCGCTCGAGGCGCGCGCGCGCGCGCTCCTGTAAGCGCGGACGGGACCACGAAGGCACGAAGAAACACGAAGATCACGAAGCGGTCGGTCAGCGACTGAGGGCTCCGAGCGCGGCGAGAACGACGGCGGCGGCGGCGCCGGCGAAGGAGATGAGCCAGAAACCGCGGCTGGCCGTCAGCAGCGCGACGGAGCAGAGGACGATCGCGATCTCGAGAAAGACTTCGGCTTCGTCGAAGCGCGTCGCCCGCTCGGCGATCGTCTTCGTTTCGCGATCGAGCTCCTCGGTCGAGTGGCGGATCTCGTCGGCCCCCTTGCGCTCGTCGGCCGCCTTCTCCACCCACGTCTTCGACGTCGCGGCGCCCGCCGCGCCCTGCAGCGCCGCCAGCTGCGCGTCGGCGGCGTACATCTGCGACCGCGAATTCTTCGCCTGGTAGTACGCCCACCCGTCGGCCGCCTGCGTCTGCAGGACGACCTCCTCGGTGTGCAGCCGATGGCCCATCATCGTCACGACCGCGAGCGCCGCGGCGAACAGCGCCATCGTCACGCCGATGCGCCGGTTTCCCGCGTGCTGCGCCTGCTCGGACGATTCGAGGAGCTCGTGGCCTTCCATCGGAATCTACAACTCTCGCCTGCGATTCTAACCGTCTTTCCGGGCTCTGCCTTCCATGCGGCTTTCGCGCCGTTTCGGATCTGAAATTTCGATTGCAGAACCGGTGCTTGATGACAAAGCCGGGCCCAGGCTCCTGCGCACTTTGCCTCCGGGCATATCCCTTGCGCTGCGGAACTCATGCCGATCTTCCGTCGTCTTGCCGCCGCTGCGCTCATCGCGGCCGGACTGGTCTGTTCGCTCCACGCGCAGTCGTCCGATCCCGCCGCCGAGCGCGGTTTCGCGGCGTTGCAGCGCGGCGACGCCGACGCAGCCGCCGCGGTCTTTCAGAGCGCGCTCGCGCTGCGCCCGCGCGACGCGGTGCTGCTCTACGGCGCCGGCCTCGCCGCGAACCTGCAGGGGCGCGACGACGATGCGGCGCGGCTGCTGAAGCGTGCCGTGGAGGCCGAGCCGCGGCTCACGCCGGCGGCGCTGGCGCTCGGCGAGATCGCGTATCGGCGCGGCGACCTCGATCTCGCCGTCAGAACCTACGAGCAGGTGCTCGCGCAGGCGCCGTCGAACCTCGCGGTGCGCGCGCGGCTCGACGCGTGGCGAGCCGAGGCCGACGTCGAGGGGCGCTTCGAGGCATTCAAGGACGATCGGTTCACGATCATGTTCAGCGGCCCGGCGCAGCACCAGCTCGCGGCGCACGCCACCAAGACCATGGGCGCCGCGTTTTTCAAGATCGCGGCCGCGCTCGGCTCCGCGCCGTCGGCGCCGATCCGCGTCGTGCTCTACACCGAACGCCAGTTCCAGGACATCACCGGCGCGCCGGAATGGGCGGGCGGCGGCTTCGACGGCCAGATCCGCATGCCGCTCGGCGGCGCGTCGCAGAACCTGCCCGAGTTCGATCGCGTGCTGACGCACGAGCTCACGCACGCGATGGTGCACGCCGTCGCGCCGCGCAACGTGCCGGCGTGGCTGCACGAGGGGCTCGCCATGCGCTTCGAGCCGCACGACGCGGCGGCCGCGCGGCGCATGCTCGCCGACGCGCACGTCTTCGTGCCGCTCGCGTCGCTGCAGGAGGGGTTCACGCGGCTGAACGCCGTCCAGGCGGCGGTCGCGTACGAAGAGAGCGCGTTTGCCGCGAGCGTGCTCGTCGACCGCATCGGATCGCAGGGCCTCGCCGCGCTGCTGCAGGATCTGAGCGCGGGGCAGACGGTCGAGCAGGCGATCGAGCGGTTCGGCTTCACCTTCGCCGCGTTCGAGTCGGATCTGTCGCGGCGCGTCGGCGCGCAGCCCTTGGCGCGGCGCCGCTGACGTGCACCCTTAGCTTAGGGCGCGTTTCAAAGTCAGACGTAGGGCGACCCTTTCAGGGTCGCAGGCGAGGCTGAAAGCCTCGCCCTACACGTGTTCGCGCATCGTCAGCGCATCAAGGTGTCGGGCGCCGGCCGCGGTCAAGTCATTCTGAACATGTTCAGAATTGCACGGTCACCATTCGATCTCACGCCGGTCGCTGAAGAAGCCGCCGGTCGGCCCTACCGCGGGCAGCGTCGCGAGCCAGACGATCGTGTCGGCGCCCTCTTCGACCGATCGCGTCGCGGTCGGCCCGCCCATGTCCGTGCGCACCCAGCCGGGGCACGCGCTGTTCACCAGAATCCCTTTGCCGCGCGTCGCCGCCGCGAGCTGACGCGTGAACGCGTTGAGCGCGCTCTTCGACATGGAGTACGCCGGCGCGTAGGTGCCCATCGATGCGAGCTGCCCGGCCTGCGACGAGACGTTCACGACGCGGCCGAAGCGGCGGGCGATCATGCCCGGCACGAACGCGCGGCACACGGCCACGGCGCCGAAGACGTTCGTCTCGAACGTCGCCCGCAGGTCGTCGTCGGTCGTCTCGAGCACGGCGCGCGACTCGCCGACGAGCACCGCCGCGTTGTTGACGACGATGTCGACGCGCACGCCGCGCGAGGCGAGGTCGCGGGCGAGCCGCTGGATGGTGCGCGCGT
>QHWK01000109.1:362-14571 GCA_003223775.1 Acidobacteriota bacterium | reverse complement strand
CGCTTCCCGAGCCGACCGGAATGCGCGCGCCGTAGGCGGACATATCGTCGGTCACGATGGCGTAGATATTCCTGCCATCGTCGCCCCACCGGGGCTGTGACACGCTTCGATCGAGCGCCTCGCTCGCCACCACGCGCTGCGGCGCTGAGGAACCATCGGCTGCGACGATCGTGAGATGCTCCATCCCGTAGGCGCCGTACTTCTTGTCGTCGCCTTCGAGGAACGCGATCCGCTTCCCGTCGGGACTCCATTCCGGCTTGCCGCGGCCGCCGCGGCTCGTCACCGGCGTGAGCGCCTTCTCGGTCGACCCGGCCTTCGCGTCGATCACGAACAGTTGGCTCGACGGCTCACGGTCGGGATCCTCGTTGCGGTTGCTCATGAACGCGAGGCGCGTCCCGTCCGGCGACCACGACGGGGAGGATTCGTCGGCCTTGCCGGCCGTCAGTCGCTCGAATTTCTTCGACGCGATGTCGAACAGATAGATGTTCGAGTGCCGGCCCGAGAGCAGATAGCCCTGCACGTCCTGTTTGAACTTGTAGCGATCGATCACGATCGGCTTGGGCGCCTTGCGCGGAGCCGCAGGCGTGGCGGCGCCTTCTTCCGGCGCATCCGGATCGGGATCGCGAACGAGCAGCGCCAGGCGTTCTGAGTCGGGGGCCCACTCGTAGCCCTGCAGCCGGCCTTTCAATTCGGTCAGCTGAAACGCCTCGCCGCCCGTCCGATCGAGCAGCCACACCTGTTCACCCTTCGCTTTGCCGGGGCGTTCCGATGTGAACGAAAGATACCGGCCGTTTGGACTGAAGCGCGGCGACGACTCGCTGTCGTTACTGGACGTGATCTGCCGCTCGTTCTGTCCGTCGCGGGTGTGACAAATTGAGACCGGACGGTCTCAAACCGGAGGACACGCTGCGCCGAAAAGGGCCGCTATTCGCCCTATTTGTCCTCCTTGGCGTCGATCTGATGTACGACGAAGGCGACGGATTTGCCGTCCGGCGCACACACGCGATCGCACGTCGCGCAGGCGCCTTCAGGCCTGCGCGACTACGATCAACAACACAGACACTACTGCGAACGGCCGCGACCGGTGATCGGCCAGACCACTTCGACTTTGTCCTTGCGTGTGCCGTAGATCCAGTCGTACTCGTTGACGGCCGGGTCGCAGTGCGGAACGATGCATTCGAGCTTGTCGCCGATCTTGTAGGACTTGCTCGGCGTGCCCGTAATCTTGATCGACCCGAACTCGTCGGACCCGGCGTTGTAGTCCATGCCGGGCTCGCCAATCACTCCCGCGTTCGGCTTGTTCAACGTGAACGCCTTCGATCCGCCGTCGGTCGTCAGCAGGCCCGGGAACCTGTTGTTGAGCACGGTCACGAGCACGGTCAACGACGGTTGGAAATCGGTGTAGACGTTGGCGTCGTCCTGGCCCCCGATCGCGAGATATTGCATGTCCATGAACAGGTAGCTGCCCACCTGCACGTCGGTGAACCCTGGCGCCTGGTGCATGATGTTGTAGGTCCCGCTGCCGCCGCCGCTGAAGATCTCGGCATTCAGCCCGGCCTTCTTCATCCCCGCGAACACCTCGGCATTCGGCTGGATGGTTTTCAGCGCGCGCTCCTTCCGCGCCGCGAACCCTTTTGCATGCTGCACGCCGCCGTCGTAGGAGAGCATGCCGCGCAGCTTCAGATTCGGAAGCTTGTCAATCACTTTGGCCAGCGCCAGCACATCGTCTCCGGCCGGGATGCCGCTGCGGGTCCCGACGGCGACGTCGATGACGACGTCCGCCACCACGCCCGCTTCCTTGGCCGCGGCCGACAGATCCCGCGCGTTCTCCTCCAGATCCACAGCCTGGATGAAGTTGCTGCTCTTTTTCCGGATCGCCATCGCGCGGCGGATCTTGCTCTTCGAGGGATTGCTCGTCGTCATGCAGATCTTGTCGACGCCGTTCTCGATCATGGCCTCGGCCTCGCTGATCTTGGCGCAGCAGATCCCGATCGAGCCGGTCTGGAGCTGATACTTCGCGATCGCGGCGCACTTGTGGGTCTTCGAGTGCGGCCGGCTGGCGAGCCCGTTCACTTTCAGCGTGGACTGCATCTTGGCGATGTTTTGCTCCATCTTGTCCAGATCCACGCACAGCGCCGGCGTGTCGAGCTCCCATTTCGAGGTGCCTGGCTTCACCTTGTTGTCAATCGTGATGGTCGCCAGCATCTCGGCTGCGGTATACCCCCGCACCGGCTTCGGAATCCATACATAGGCAGAGGCCGCCGCAGCACCGGAGAGGAACATGCGTCGTGATGACTTCGATGTGTGTGTGCTCATTTCTTGTCCATCCTTCCTTCCCGAGCCGATGCTATGCCGTGCCCAGTCCGCCGGCGGCGTACCGTGTGATCGCCGCCACGGTCCGGTCGATCTCTTCATGCGTGTTGAAGAAATGCGGCGACAGCCGCAGGCTGTTGCCGCCGCCCTGGAACGCCAGCTTGTCTTTCTCGAAGAGCGCCGCCGTCAGCTTCTGGCCGTTCATCGAGTGCTGGATCTTGACCGTCGCGACCGAGCGCGCGCGATCCCGGTGCGTGAGGATCTTCACGCTGTCGATCTTGCTCAAGCCTTCCATGAGGTTCTGGGCGAGATCGCGGGAGCGGTTCTCGATCGCCTTTCTCCCGATCGTCGTCTGGAACCGGAGCGCTTCGGCGAACGCCATGATGGCGGGCTCATCGCGCTGCCCGTAGCCCTCGATCACTTTCGAGATGCCGATCGGGCCGCTGCCGGCGCTGATGGTGCTGGCCCACAGCTTGGTCGTCATGCTCTTGCTCACGAAGAGGACACCGACCTCTTTCGGCCCGCACGGCCACTTGTGGCCGCTCCCGCTGTAGAAGTCCGGTTTGATGTCGCTCAGATCGACGTCGAGCAGCCCGAACGACTGCGCGCCGTCCAGGTGGCACAGCACGCCGTGCTCGCGGGCGACGCGGCAGATCTCCTTGGCGGGGAAGAGGTCGCCGTTCACATTGGTGACGTGCGTGATCGCGATGAGCTTCGTGCGCGGCGTGATCGCTTTCGTCACCGCGTCGACGCTCGTCGCCGGCCTTCAGGTCGAGACCGTTTGACACCGTGTTGTTGGCCTCGCTGGTGTTGCGCGTGATGACAATCTCCTCGGGCGTGACCCGGAGGAATTCAGCCAGCGCCCGGCGTGTCGCTTCCTTGCCTTCTGTGAGCTTGCGGCGGTTCTGCCCCGAGGGGTTGGCGTCCATGTCCTTCGTGATGTCGTAGAGCGCCTTCAGCACCGGCGCGCTCGACGGACAGAGGTTGGCCGCGTTCATGACGCCGAGGTCGCGCGGCATCAGGAACTGATCGCGAACGGTGAGCCAGTATTTCTCGTCAGCCGAAGCCGGGGCCGGTCCGATCGCCGGGGCCTGTGCCCATGCCGTGTCCGCGTGCAACGCGAACGGGATCCATCCGGTCAACCCGATCAGCCGGGCGAAATCGCGCCGGCTCACACCGTGTGTCGCATTGCGAGGCATTGTTACTCCTTTGTCAAAAGTCGAACCGCAGCAACAGCTGCGCGAGGCGCGAGAAGCCGGCCTGCTGTGTGATGGTCCCGAAGGTCGCCGTCCCGAAGCTCGCAGCCGGCCCGGTCAGGAATTTCGGGCTGTTGGTGAGGTTCAGGATTTCGACCTTGAGCTGGGCCTTGACCGCGTTGGTCACCGGCATCGCCTTCGCGAGCACCAGGTCGTAGTTGTGACGGAACGGGCTTCGAAGCGAGTCCAGTGTCCGAGGTCCATTCCCGAACGTGAACGGCGCTGCCGCCACGAATGCCGCCGGGTTGATGTAGGTGTTCAGCCGATCGAGCGTGTCTCCCGGCGTCGTCGGCGAAACGCCCGGCACGAGGTTCGGGCGCTGCTGCCCGCTGAACGACCCGGTGTTGTCGCTGCTCTGGACGACGTTGACCGGCTGACCGCTCTCATAGCTCATGACGGTTGAGACCGACCACCCGCCCACAATCCATGAAGCGATTCTCCCTCTTCCCCACCGCTTGCCTTCACCAAACGGCAGCTCCACGATTGGCGCGATCTGGATACGATGCGGGACGTCCAGCTGGCTGATGCTGTACTCCCCCTCGAGATTGTAGTTGTTCAACAACCGGCCACCCTGGTTGCCGCTCGCAAAGGTTCCGGCCTCGCTGACCTGGTTGTCGAACAGCCGGCTCCACGTGTAGTTGAACCGCCACGCGATGCCGTTGGCGCGCCGCCTGTTCAACTGGACAATCAGGCCGTTATACCGGGATCGCGCGCCGCTTTCCTGGAGCTGGAGCACGTTGCCAAACTGCGGGAACGGCCGCAGGAGCTGACCGCGAGCGATGGTGGGCGATGTCGAAAAGGCTCCCGCCTGCGGAATGAGGTAGAACGGATTCGCGACCTGGGCGTTCAAGGCCGCACCCAACTCGAGGTACTTCGGATCGAGCTGATTGATATTGAGGCCGCTGCCGGAGCCCAGATTGTCGCCGCGCGTGCCCATGTAAGTAACCGACACCGCCATCTTGCCAGGCAGCTCGCGCTGGATATCGATCGAGTACTCCTGCACGCGTGGGGACTGGCGGCTCTCATTCACGTACTGGATCTGACCGCCGACGCCTGTCAGCAGCCCCTGGCTGTTGCCGATCGGCTGCTGGAGCCCGTTCGGGAACGGATTGTCCAGGGTCACCGTCGGGATCAGGTTGTTCGCCTGCGTCACGAAGGTCTGTTGCGTGTATCCGATCTGACCGTAGTTGGTCGTGCCCGGGCCGGCATACAGCCACGGCGCCCAGTACAGGCCGTAGCCTGCGCGCACGACGGTCTTGTCGTTGATCGACCAGGCGGTGCCCACGCGCGGCGAGAATTTCGTCTTTGACGGCTTGCCCTGGTAGGTCGGGAAGCCATCCTGTCCGGCGTAGCGGAGCCCGCCGTGCAGGTCGAGTCCGGTCAGCGCCGCGAGCGGGCTCACCGCCGCGCGATCGAAGGCAACGGTGATGCGGTTCTCCGCCTCCCGCATTCCGGTCTCGTACTCGTAGCGCACTCCCATGTTCACGGTGATGTTCGAGCTCGCCCGGAGATCGTCCTGCACGTAGACGGCAAAGGAGTTCAAGGAGACGTCGAGAGGCGTCGAGATCGGGACCGAGCTCAGGTTGCCGGCGTTGGCCGATGGAAGACCGAGCAGGAAGCTGGCGAGCGCATTCCCCTGAGTGGCGCTCGGCACGAGCGGGCTGGCCTGCGTCCACTCCTTGTCGAAATTGAACGTCCCGCCCGAGGCGCCCTGGGGTCTCGAGGCGATTGCGCCTATCGTGCGCCAATCCGCGCCCACCTTCGTCGTGTGCCGGCCAACGAGTTTCGAGATGCTGCCGTTCACGTTCCACTGCGGATAATCGACGACCGATTCGGCCCGGTTGCCGAACGTCCCGCCGGTCCCGACGCTGTAACCCTGAATGGTGCCGTTCGGATATCGCCCGTACTGAATCGAGTTCACGTAGCTCGCAGGAAACCCGAGCTGGCTCACATCGTAGGTGTGCCCCAGCACATGGTCGTTGAACCGCGTGTATCCATAGCGCAGGCTGGCCGTCGTCGACGAATTGAGCACCATCGTGTTATTGAGCGCGACGACGTGGATCTGACGCAGTTCGTCGCCCTGGTCGGGCCCGACCGCAGCCAGTGGATCAGCGGTGGCCACGTAGTCGCCGGTGGGGGCCTTCCAGAAATGCGTGTGCTGCTCGGAAGAGTTCTGAAACAGGTACAGACCGGTGACCGAGACGCTGTCGGTGATCTTCATCTCACCTTTGTTCATGTACTGATCGGCGTAGGTGGGAATGGGTGAGGTGTATTGATAATTCGACAGGCCGTTGGCGCCGCTGACCTGCGCGTCCGCTCGCGGCCAATCCTTGACCATGTTGCGGGCGACCGTGCTCATGCGATTGGCCGGGATGATGTTGCCCGGGAACGGATCGCGCGTGTAGGTGCCGTTTGGCAGCTGACGCGTCGTGAGCGGGTCGTAGATCACAATCAGATTGCCGTTGCGATCGAAGGTCTGCGAGAAGTTTCCGGCTTTTTCGAGCTCGGTTGCCACCACGCCTGTGGCGGTTCCCGACAGCTGTTCCACGTACCCTTCGTGGGACGACCAGAAGAAGATCTTGTTCTTTTTTATCGGCCCGCCGAAGGACTCGCCGTGGTAGTAATAAAACGGTCCGGACGGTTTGGGTTTTCCCGCGAGCGTGTCGAAGTAACTCGCCGTGGCCAGTGAATTCGGACGATCCTGGAAGAACCCGGTGCCGTGAAACACGTTGGTTCCGGATTTTGCCGTCGTGTTGAACACGCCTCCGCCGGTCCGCCCCATCTCCGCGTCGTAGGTGTGCACCTGCACTTTCGTATCGGCGACGCCTTCCATCGTCGGAAATGCCGCCGCGCGGTTCTGCAAGTCGGACAGCGACACGCCGTCGAGGGTGTAGCTGTTGCCGCGGCGCATCCCGCCACCGAGCGATACCGAGGATCCGTTGCTCTGGTCTTCCATCCGGCTCTGATACGGATCGCCGTAGAGGATGACGGTGGGCACCGACGCCGCGATCATGAAGATGTTCCGGTTCAAGGCGGGGAGGGATTCGAGCGTCTTCTGGTCCAAGACCTCACCGGTCGACGCGTTCGACGTTTCGATCAGCGGCGCGGCACCGGTGACGATCACCGTCTCCTCGAGGGCTCCAACCTCCAGAATCAAATCGAGCGTGATGAACTGCTGCGTGCCGATGGTCAGCCCCTTGCGCTCGTACGTCTTGAAGCCCGAGAGCGCCGCGCGCACGGTGTACGTGCCGGGTTCTACCGCGACGTATGCGTACTCGCCCGCGGTGTTGGTGACGGCCGTGCGCGTGTTGTTGGTCGCGTCGTTCACCAGCAGCACCTCGACGCCAGGGATGACGCCGTTCACATCTCTGACGGCGCCGCGCAGGCCGCCTTGGAACGTCTGGCCGAACGCGTTCGTGGAGAGCAGCAGACAGGCGAGACCGCACAGAAGGGCGGGTGAGGCGGTAAGGCGCCGCATCGGTTCTCTCCTTGCCAGCCCGTGCGGGCGCTGACGCAAACCGGGAAAACGTGAGCGCGATCGTGAGCCGGCGACTGGATGCGAAGGGGACGGCCGAGAGGGGACGAATGTAGCCACACATTCGAAGGGAATGCAATCGACTTCTCGATAAAACGCGAACGACGTGTTTGGCCAGGCCGGCGGTCGTCGTGCCGCTGGAAGGCTGAAGAAGAGGGTTGTTTCGCGTGGCTGTAGCAGGCGGAACGCCGCGCGTCGTGACGACCCTCGATCGCATGAACGAGTGACCGTCGACGCATTCGTGGCGCGGTTGGAGTTTTGGCGAACGACACCGCCGTTTTCACACGTCTGCGCATCCTGGCGACGACCCTTTCCGAGCGACCTACTGTTGCATTGGCACCCGGCCGAAAGCGTACGGGAGGTAGGGATCTCCTCTGGAGGGGTGTGTCCTGAGTCCGACAGCGCATGGCCAATCGGAAGATCGAGAAGAAGATGCGACGAGGCAGGCCCTTCTGTCGGAATCCGGCGGTACGGTCGTCGTCGCCGATGACACGCCCGCGATCGGTCAGTACTTCGCGCGGTTACTGAAGCGCGATGGACACCGTGTCATTGTTGCGCACAACGGCACCGAAGCCCTAGACGCGATCAGGCGCGAGCAGCCCGATGTGGCCTTGCTCGACGTCATGATGCCTGAACGCTCCGGGTTCGATGTCTGCGAGGCCGTCAAGGCCGACCCAAGCACACGGCTGATTCCTGTCGTCCTCGTCACGGCGCTTCAGAACATCGAAGACCGCATCCGCGGAATCGAAGCGAGTCGGTCATCATGAGCCTCGCGCTGACGATCGAGGCTCGAGACGCGTACACGGATGGACATTGCCAACGCCTCGCGAGCTTTGCCGTTGCCGTTGGCTACGCGCTCGGCTTACCACCTGCCGACATCGAGGCCTTGCGCCGGGGCGGCGTGTTGCACGACATCGGCAAAGTGGGCGTGCCTGACGGCGTGTTGCTGAAACCGGGTCGATTGACGCCGACGGAATTTGACGCCATGAAACAACACACGATGATCGGCGATCGTCTCTGCGCGCCGTTGCGGTCCTTGAAACGCGTCCGGCCGATCATCCGTCACCATCACGAACGGCTCGACGGCTCCGGCTACCCTGACGGACTCGTCGGCGATGCGATTCCGCAGCTCGCGCAGATCATGAGCGTTGTCGACGTCTTCGATGCGCTCACGACCAATCGGCCCTATCGCGCGGCCATGACGCTCGACGACGCGTGTCGAGAACTCGAGTCGGAAGTCGATCGCGGCTGGCGACGCGCCGATCTCGTCGACGTGTTCATCGCGTTGCGACGCGAACACCGAGCCGACGCGTCACCCGATACTGCTCCGAAGGCCGTTCGATGAGAAGCCAACTCCCGCTCTGGCGATCGCTTCGGATGCGACTGCCTCTGCTCATGTCCGGCCTGATCGCCGTAGTCTTGGTCGTGGTGTTCTGGGCGATCAATCGCCAGATCGAAACCACCCTGCTCCGCGACGGTCGTGACCGAGCCCAGGCCGCTGCCGATCAGATCGGCGCCATGTTGGCGCAGAGCGCGGCGCGCGGCACGAACGAGAGTCGTCGGCTCGCCCGCGATCCCGCGGTTCGTCGGTATCTCTCGGATCCGTCGACCGAGGCTGCACCAACGCGTGACGTGCTGACGCCACTCGCTGTGGCTGGCCAGCCCTCGGTGGAATTGAGAACGGCCGAGGGCGTACGCGTCCTCGAAATTGGGCCGGCGCGCGGAGTGGCCGCGGCGCTGGATGCCACAGTACCGCTCCGACCCGGCCTCAGCGCCATCCAGCTCTCGGGCGAGACCGTGTTCTATGGCCTCGTCACCGAGGTCGACGATACACCGCCGCCTATCGGCGGGCAGCGCGAAGCGGCAACCCGGAGGCTCGGGTACATCGTCATACGGCGCACGCTTACAGCCGTCCAAACGGCCGACACGTTGAATCGCCTCGTGGGCAACGGCGCTCTGGTTGCGGTAGGCCATCAGACCGGTGGCATCTGGACCAACTTTTCGAAGGCGATTCCGCCACCCCCCATCGATCGAACCCGCAACGGGATCCTCGAGTACCGAACCGCGACGGGCGACCGACGGTTGGGAGCGGTCAGCATGGTCGCGGGCACGCCCTGGGCCGCGTGGATTGAATTTCCATTCGACCGAATCCTCGCTCCGGCTCGCGCGATGCAGCGCCGCATGGTCGCCATCGGATTGGTGGCGATCGGGTTGGCCGCGGTGCTGGTCAGCATGATCAGCGCGCGCATCACGACACCGCTGCACGATCTCACCGCCGCAACCGTGACAATCGCCTCCGGCGAGTACGCACACCGGGTCCATGCCGCTCGGCGCGACGAAATCGGTCAGCTCGCTGGTGCCTTCAACGCCATGACCGAGCGCGTCGAAGCGGCGCAACAGGATCTGGAGTCCCGGGTACGCGAACGCACGGCCAGCTTGAGCGAGGCCGGCGCGGCTTTGCAAGAACGCGTGGCGGAACTCAATCTCGCGCGGGCGGAACTCGATCGATTCTTTTCGCTCTCGCTCGACCTGCTATGCATTGCCGGAGCCGATGGACGCTTTCGCCGAGTCAATCCGGCCTGGCAGGAGATGCTCGGATGGTCACCGGAAGAATTGACATCGATGCCGTATATGGCCTTGGTCCATCCTGATGATCGCGTCAGGACGGCAACCGAAGCCGCGGCATTGGCCGCTGGAGGCACCACGGTTCGGTTTGAGAATCGATACCGTGCGAAAGACGGGTCGTACCGCTGGCTCAGTTGGAAATCCGCGTCGGCCGGGAACCTGGGCCTCGTTTACGCCGCGGCTCGCGATGTGACAGAGGAGAAGCGTACGACTGAGGCGCTGGCGAGCAGCGTGTCCGAGTTGAATGTCATCAACGACGAACTGGAATCCTTCAGTTATTCGGTCTCTCATGACCTCCGCGCGCCGCTTCGGCACATCGTGGGGTTCGCGGCGCTCCTCGAGCAATCGGCGGACGAACGGATGCTCGACGATGACCGGCGGTACCTGAGAACGATCACGAAATCTGCGACCCACATGGGTCGACTGATCGACGATCTGTTGTCGTTTTCGCGCATGGGCCGCGCGGCACTCAACCAGCGAACGGTCAACCTCGATGCGCTCGTCAGGGAAGTCGCGCTCGAGGTCGGCCGCGACGCGCCTCGAGATGTCACGTGGAACCTGCATCCCTTGCCGAACGTCCACGGCGATCCGTCGCTGCTGCGTCTCGCGTTCGTGAACTTGCTGTCGAATGCCGTGAAATACAGCTCGAGTCGACCGCGTCCGGAGATCGAGGTGAACGTCGACGGAGGCGGCCCCGACGAGACGGTCGTGTACGTGCGCGATAACGGCGTCGGGTTCGACATGGCGTACGCCGACAAATTGTTCGGCGTTTTTCAACGTTTGCACAGCAGCGACGAGTTCGAGGGAACCGGTATTGGGCTCGCCAACGTGCGGCGCATCATCCATCGCCATGGCGGCAGGGTGTGGGCGGATGGGATCGTGGACGGCGGTGCGACCTTCTACATGTCGTTTCCCAAGAGAGGAACACAGCCGTGATCGCCGACCTGAAACAGATTCTCCTCGCCGAAGACAACGCGAACGACGTGGAGCTGACGCTCAACGCGCTGCGCGGCAACCACATCGTCAACGAAATCGTCGTCGTGCGCGACGGCGTAGAGGCACTCGACTACCTATACCGGCGCAACACGTTTGCGCAGCGAACTGAGACGAATCCTGCGCTGGTGCTGCTCGATCTCAAGATGCCCAAAGTCGACGGCATCGAGGTGCTTCGGCAGATCAAGGAGGATTCGGCGCTCAAGAGCATCCCCGTCGTCATGCTCACCTCCTCGCGGGAGGAGCAGGATCTCGTCCGCAGTTACGAGCTCGGCGTCAACGCGTACGTTGTCAAGCCGGTGGCGTTTCACGAGTTCATCGACGCCGTCAAGCTGCTCGGCGGGTTCTGGGCCGTGATCAACGAACCACCACCCCAGCGGCCCCAGGGGCAGGCGCGTGGCTGACGGCCGGCGATCGCTGCGCGTACTGCACGTCGAGGACGATCCCTTCGATCGCGACTTGGTCGCCGAGACGCTCAGCCAGCAGGGACTCACCTGCGAGATCACGACAGTCGAGACGCGCGACGGGTTCGCACAAGCCCTAGATGCCGGCGGTTTCGATGTGATTCTTACGGACGACCGTCTGCCACGATTCGACGGTCAATCGGCGCTGGCGATGGCGGTCGAGCGCGCACCACACGTCCCGTTCATCTTTGTCTCGGGCACGCTCGGCGAGGAAATCGCCGTCGAGCGCCTGAAGGCCGGTGCAACCGACTACGTCCTCAAGCAGCGGCTGACGAGACTGGGGCCTGCCGTCGATCGCGCCCTTCGGGAGGCGCAGGTTCGACGCGAGCACGCCTCGTCACAGGAGGCGAAACTCTTCCTCGAAGACCTGATCGCGGCAAGCCCCTCGATGATTTTTCGCATCGACCCCCGCGAGTTCCGCATCACGTACGCAAGTCCCAACGTGTTCCGCCTGCTGGGGTATGCGCAGCACGAGGTTGTCGGCATTCGCAATTTCTGGCGCACTCTGCTCCATCAGGACGACCTCGGACGCGCGGCTCAACATCTGCGAGAGGCGCTCGAGTCGCAGACACGCCAGGTTCCCCAGGAATACCGCTTTCGGTCGGCCGACGGGCGCTATCGCTGGTTCTTCAATCTCATGCACGTCGAGTACGACGACACGCGGCCGTCGCGGATCCTCTGGTACTGCATCGACATCAGCGAGCGCCGCACGGCCGAACAGGCGTTGCTCGAAAGCGAGGAACGCACTCGCGCCATTCTCAGAACGGCGAACGATGCGTTCGTCAGAACGGACGATGGCGGCCGCGTCGTCGAATGGAACAAACGCGCGGAATCGATGTTTGGCTGGCCCCGCGAGGAAGCGCTCGGACGCATGCTCGCCGACACGATCCTGCCCGAGTCCCATCGCGAACAGCATCGTCAGAGCTCACGCACCGGACCTTGAACGCCTTCGTGCGCGACATCACCGAGCAGAGGCGAGCCGAAGCAGCCGTCCGTCAGGCCAAGGAAGAAGCCGATCGGGCGAACCGTGCCAAGAGTGACTTCCTCTCTCGCATGAGCCATGAACTCCGGACACCGCTGAACGCGGTGCTCGGCTTCGCTCAATTGCTGACAGGTGAGGCCCTTGGCGATGAGGCGCGCGACAACGTGCAGCAGATCCTCAAGGGCGGCCATCACCTGCTCGACCTGGTCAACGAGGTGCTCGATATCTCGCGGATCGAAGCCGGACGCCTGTCGTTGTCACTCGAGCCCGTAGCCGTGCGCGAGGTCGCATGGCACGTGGCCGATCTCGTTGCGCCGTTGGCAAGGGAACGAAAGATCGTGATCGTCGTCGACGAGATCGAGGCGGGCCACGCAGTCGTCGCAGACCGTCAGCGCCTTCGGCAGATCCTGTTGAACCTCCTGTCGAACGCCGTGAAGTACAACCGTCCGAACGGCCGGGTTACCGTGACGTTCGATCATGTATCCGGCGACAGGTTACGGATCAAGGTCACGGATACGGGCGGCGGGATACGCCCCGACAAACTGCGCTTGCTCTTCAACCCGTTCGAACGTCTCGGTGCTGAAACGACATCGATCGAAGGCACCGGACTCGGGCTCGCGTTGTCGCGCGGCTTGGCCGAAGCGATGGGGGCGTCGATGGGCGTGGAAAGCGACATGGGCCGCGGCTCGACGTTCTGGATTGAGTTGACCCTCTCGCGCGAGGTTGCCGCAACGGCGCCAGAGGCCGAACGTGAGCGACCGTTGCAGTCGACAACCGCACGACCTGGCACGCTGCTGTACATCGAAGACAACGTGTCGAACGTCCGCCTGATGACACGATTGCTGGCGCGCCGGCCCACGGTCACATTGCTGCATGCGGGCGACGGCGAGTCCGGCATCGCAACCGCCCGCGATCGCGGCCCGGACGTGATCTTTCTCGACCTCCATCTGCCGGATATGTCCGGGGAAGACGTCTTGCACCATTTATGGGCCGACGCGGCGCTTCGAAAGATTCCCGTCGTCATGCTCACCGCCGACGCGACGCCGGCCCAGATGCGCCGCGCGCTGGCCTCTGGCGCGGCTGCTTATCTGACCAAGCCGTTCCAATTCTCGACACAACTGTGGAAGATCACTGGGCTTGAAAAAGGATGACGCGATGGGCCACGGCGTACACACGAGCGAACCGGATCTGATCCACAAACTGAAAAACTACATCTGCATCATCAGCGGATTCAGTGAATTGCTGATCAGTGAGTTACCGGACGACGATCCACGTCGGGCCGATCTCGTCGAAATCCATAAAGCCGCCCAGGCGGCGATGGCGATCATGCCCGATCTCGCCGAGCGCGTGCGGTAATGCAGGCGCGTCGAGGGAATGCGATGGAGAACCCCACAGGACCACTGGTGCTCATCGTGGATGACGAAGCCCCTATCCGCCAGATGGAGCGGCGGATTCTGCAAAAGGGCGGCTATCGCATCATGGAGGCGTCCGGCGCCGCGGAGGCGCTCGCGATGCTTGGCGCCGTCAACCCGGATCTGTTGATCGCGGACCTCGACATGCCAGGATTGTGCGGCGAGGAAATGGTCCGTCGGATTCATGCCGTTCGCCCGAACCTCAAAGTCCTGTATGTGACCGCCCACATCGATCGTTTGTTGGACGCGCAGTCGCTCGTGTGGGAAGGCGAGGCCTTTCTCGATAAGCCATTTACCTCGGCTGGCCTTCTTGAAGCTGTGGCGCTCTTGTGCACGGGCAGTATCACCGGCGCGCGGCCATCGATGACCGACCGGAGGACATCATGAGCTCAGTGCTGATCGTCGACGGTCGTCAGCATGCAGCGCGGTGTCGTGGAGTATCTCGTCAAGCCATTCGAACGCGATTCGGTACTCGCAGCCGTTGGTCGTGCGATGAAATTCCGGCAATCACATGCGACGACGTCGCCCGCAACGGACACGCTCGGTGAGTGGCTCAAAGGAGGTGGGAAGTGACGGCATCGGACGTCCGTTCAGCCGTGTGCGTGATCGTGGCGGCGTGTGCGGATCAG